>JAPLFI010000216.1 GCA_026390755.1 Ignavibacteriota bacterium | reverse complement strand
TCTGAGGGACGGTTTCCTCTTCGGTAATATAGTATGCAAATATTGTGCCAAATAAACGGACATTTTCAAATATTTCGGTTCGGTTGTCTAAATATATGTTAACACATAGTTTGTTGATGATTTTTAAGAAATTACGAGGCGAATATGTTTTGTTTTATTCTGGTTTTTTTGGTTTTGTGTGCGGTTTTATCGCACACGTGTGCGGTTTTAATACATTATTAGAAAAATCGGGTCGAGCTGAGTCAATCCACACAGCTGATATTTTTACTTAATTAGCCTTTGTTAACTTTGTTCCCTGACTTTAAAACACGTTTCCTCTTTTAAAATTATATACGCTCCAGATATTTATTGCAACCGAAATCCCGACTAATATCACAAGATACTGCCAGATATCCGTGAAGCCTGCCCCGCGCCAGAGCACTGCCAGGAATCCTTCCACCGACCAGTAAACAATCGTCAGCTTGCTGAAAAACTGAATCGTCTGGGGCATAAAAGAAACAGGAAACCACGCTCCGCCTACTGCGCTCATCATAAGTATCAATAGCGTTCCCCAGCCGTCTGCCTGTTTCGTTGTTTTTACAAGCGAAGCTAACAGCATACCGAAAGCCGTGCATGCAGAGGATGCGGCAAGAACAATCAGAATCAAATTAAATATATTTGAAAATATGTCTATTTTAAATAAAATAAAACCGAACAGAAACATCACGGACAGCTGTATTATTCCCAGTGACATATTGAATAAATATTTGCTCCATAAAATATGCGAACGGGTAACGGGAGCGGAAAGAATCCTTATCATCACTCCGCTTTTCTTTTCATCCAGAAGTGATGTAGCCGAGCCCGTTATTGTGAAAAGTAAAAACATCATTGCCCATCCGCCCACACTCCTCGTAGCCATAGGGTTTGCGACTTCCTTTCCGACTAACTGCTGTTTCTCTATATCCACGATATTGCCGAAAATATTTCCTGCTCTGCCCGTATCGTTTTGAGTATCCGGATTATTATTGAGTATAAAAGAAGTATCAACTTTATAATATTTATTCACCGTCCTGGCAATTTCGGAATTAAAGGAGCTTCCTTTTTCTTTCCCAAGGTCGGTTTCCGCCTGCCGCATCATGCTTTTTTGGAACAATTCCGGAATCTGCTGCATAATTATCTTCTGAAGCATTCCGTCAACAAGCTGCATTTCAAATTCATTTTTCGGGTCGTAGAAAAATTTCAGTTTCAATGACTTCGATGTATCCGTAAATGCATCCTCGGGAATAATCAGTGCGGATGAAAACTTTCCCGCCCGAATGTGATTTTTCATCACATTCGTATCGTATTGTATTACATTTCCTTTATCATCTTTATATTTTTTTACAAGTAAAAAATTTTTGGTGCTGTCCAGTACCTTTTCCAGTTTTTGTGCAACCGGTGCGGTACTGTTATTTATAAATCCGACCTGCAAATGTTCAATACCGCTTTCTAATCCGCCGAAAACTTTTCCGAATATAAATATCAGCACAACGGGTATAAGAAATGTCAGGCTCAGTGCAACTTTGTCTCTGAAAAACAGTGTGTAATCTTTTATAAATAATTTTAATACTGTTCTCAATCTCTTAACCTCTTTCCCGTTAAATTTAAAAAGAGTTCCTCTATTGTTGGTCTTTGGAAATCAATGTTGCTGTAATCTATACCCGATTCTTCGAATAATTTAAAGATTTCCGACATCTTAATATCACCTTTAACCTTTACTACATATTTATCTGAAAATTCTGTAATTTCCCCGGTTTTACTGAGTGAGTTTATACAAGGAGTTGTTTTTTCATTTTTCGAGATGAATATTTCCTCTTTATACTGAAGCATGTTCAGCAGTTCATCTTTAGTTCCCTGCGCGATTATTTTCCCCATGTCTATAATGGCAATTCTTTTACAGAGCCGTTCGGCTTCCTCCATATAGTGCGTAGTATATATAATCGTAATATTTTCCTCATCATTTATTTTCTGCAGGAAATCAAAAATTGCGTTACGCGACTGCGGGTCAACACCGACAGTCGGCTCATCACACAGCAACACTTCGGGCGAATGCAAAAGCGCTGCAATAAGGTTTAGCCTGCGTTTCATCCCTCCCGAAAAAGTCTTCACATGATCCTTCCTCCGCTCATATAACCCTGCGGTGTCCAATTTTTCTTTTATAATGTTTTTAAGTTCGTTTTTGTTCATCAAATACAGGCTTCCGAAAATTTTCAGATTCGTTTCAGCCGATACGTCATCATACAAAGCCAAAGACTGCGGTGCCAGACCGATTTTTTTTCTTAATTGAATTGAATCACGCGAAAAAACTTCATTATCGAATTTTATACTCCCGCTGTCCGCTTCGATGTATCCTGCGAGAAGATTCATCAACGTGGATTTCCCGGCACCGTTCGGACCGAGCAATCCGAAGAATTCTCCGCTTTTTATTTCAAGCGATACCCCATCAAGTGCGATGATGTTTTTATACCGTTTAGTAAGATTACTAATTTCTATCATATAAAAAGAGTTTGAAAGAATAATAAATAATTGAAGTTAAAATTAATAAAAATACAACTGAATAGTTAGACTTGCTTTTATCCCAAAGAGTGATTCCGATAAAAACATTTAAAATTAAGTATATTTTATGCATTTTTGAAATAGTTATATTATGTAAATTTAATCATAAATTTCTCAAAACCGGGAAAGGAATTCCCTCTATGAAAAAGACAATAAATTTTAAACTGAACGGAAAGCCCGTTACTCTGGATGCTGACGGCGGGCGCAAATTACTCTGGGTGTTGCGCACTGATCTCGGATTGACGGGAACAAAATACGGATGCGGAGAAAGTTATTGCGGCGCCTGTACCGTCATTGTAAATAATGATGCTGTTCGTTCCTGTCAGATATCTGTTCAGGATGTACAGGATAAAGATGTCATCACAATTGAGGGTCTTATAAAAGGCGATAAACTTCATCCTTTACAAAAGGCATTCGCTGAACATGACGCTCTGCAGTGCGGCTATTGCACACCGGGTATGATAATGAGCGCTTACTCACTTTTGAAGAAAAATTCAAGCCCCTCGGTGCGGGAAATAAAAGCCGGCCTGGAAGATAACCTGTGCCGATGCGGGGCATACAAGAGAATTATAAGCGCTGTACAGACTGCCTCAGCCGAAATGAAAGGGGTGAATTAATATGGAAAAGGGTTACAATATATATGACGAAATTACAGAAGAAATAAATGAACATAAAATCAGCAGGCGCTCATTTATAAAAATAACAGGCGGTGGAATTTTATTTTATTTCACGATTAAATATTTACCTCTATTTGCACAGGATAACCGGGGACCCAAGAACGAAATTCCGTCTGACTTTAATGCCTATCTTAAAATCGGCGCAGACGGTCGGGTCACCTGTTTTACGGGCAAGATTGAAATGGGACAGGGAGTCATTACATCGCTCGCGCAGATGCTTGCAGACGAACTCGATGTTTCTCTCGATAATATTGATATGGTAATGGGAGATACGGATCTCTGTCCCTGGGATATGGGAACTTTCGGATCTATGTCCACTCCATATTACGGTGCCGAACTCCGTAAAGCCGGCGCCAAGGCAAGAAAGGTACTTCTCGAAATGGGCGCAGAGATTTTAAAAGTTTCTTTTGATGACCTTGAAGTTCAAAATGGAATTATTTTCAGCAAAAAGAACAAAGACTTAAAAATATCATACACCGAGCTTGCAAAAGGGAATAAGCTCGACAGGGAAGCGGGAGAAGGAACAGAAGTAAAGAAACCCGCAGATTTCAATATCATTAATAAAAGTTACAACAGGAGGGATGCATTCGATAAAGTAACAGGGAAAGCCAGATATACAGCGGATATTCAGTTACCGGGAATGCTTTACGCTAAAATTCTCCGTCCACCAGCACATAATGCAAAACTCTCAGAAGTGGATATATCCGGTGCATTGCTTGTGGATGGTATTCAGGTAATAAATGAACCCGGTTTGATTGCTGTCCTGCATAAGTATCCTGATGTTGCGGAATTTGCTCTATCAAAGATTAAAGCAAGATATGATAAACCCGAATCGGATTTAAATGAAGACACATTATTTGAACATCTGCTAAAAGTAGCGCCTGAAGGAAAGACTGCAGTAAAAGACGGCGATATTAAGACCGGAGAGCAAAATTCAGAAATATTATTTGATGAAACTTACTATAATGATTACGTTGCTCACGCAGCTATAGAGCCGCATACGGCTGTTGCAAGCATCGAAAACGGCAAAGTTACGGTCTGGGCATCAACCCAAACGCCGTTCAGGGCTAAGGATGAAGTTGCAAAGGCACTTGATATAAAAGCTGAAAATGTCAGAATAATTACACCGTTTGTAGGCGGCGGATTCGGCGGTAAATCAAGGAATCTGCAGGTTCTTGAAGCGGCACTTCTTGCAAAACTTTGCGGCAAGCCTGTACAGGTGGCATGGACACGGATGGAAGAGTTTTTTTATGATTCTTTCAGACCTGCGGCAATAATTAAAATACGCTCAGGTGTGTCGGATAAAGGCAGGATTATTTCATGGGATTATAATGTTTATTACGCCGGGGAGAGAGGCTCAAAACAATTTTATAATATACCGAACCATCAAACCGTTGTTTACAGTTCAAGCTCTGCCGGCACGCATCCGTTTGCCACAGGAGCCTGGCGTGCGCCCGGGGCTAATTCCAACACATTTGCGAGAGAATCACAGATAGACATTATGGCATCGAAAGCCGGTATTGACCCGCTGGAATTCCGACTGCAAAACCTGGCGGATAAAAGAATGATTCGGGTACTGAAAGCAGCGGCAGATGAGTTCGGATGGACACCGGGGAAAACTCCGAGCGGCAGGGGTTACGGCATATCCTGTGCTATAGAAGTGGGCGCTTATGTAGCAACTATTGCCGAAGTTGAAGCTGATAAACAAACGGGCAAGGTAAAAGTCAGGCGTGTAGTTTGCGCTCAGGATATGGGTCTTGTGATTAATCCCGAAGGAGCTACCTTGCAGGTTGAAGGATGCATTACGATGGGGCTTGGTTATGCGCTAAGCGAAGGTATTCATTTTAAAGGTGAAGAAGTTCTTGACCTTAATTTTGATACATACAGCATTCCACGGTTTTCGTGGCTGCCTGAAATCAAAACAATACTTATTGATAATAAAGAATCGGAAGCATTAGGCGGCGGAGAGCCGGCGATAGTGAATATGGGTGCCGTAATTGCAAATGCTATATATGATGCAACAGGAATAAGGATGTACCGGCTGCCTATGACACCGGAGAGAATAAAAGAGACTGTTCAAAAGAATTGAAATTAAGTCTGTATTGGTGAAAATTTAAGAGGTTGTGGTGATTTTCTGACACGAACGCAGTTTATGTAACTTTTTTAACAAGATTAAGGTTTTTATGTTTAATCGCTAAAATAAAATAAAAAAATCATGAAATTAAAACATTTATCTTTACTTATTATACTTTTCCTCTCACTGCAAGTAAGTTCACTCTCATCGCAGGTAGTAACGCAGACAAAAGAAACGCAGTCGAAAATAACTCCGCAGACCGCACTTCAGATGCTGAAAGACGGGCACCAGCGTTTCCTCGAGGGAAAAATGCTTCAACGGGATTTGCTCCAGCAGGTGAAGATAACGGGAAGCGGACAGTATCCATTCGCGATAATTTTAGACTGTATTGATTCAAGAAGTTCAACAGAGCTTATTTTTGACCAGGGTATCGGCGATGTATTCAATGCCAGAATTGCGGGAAATATTGTCAACGAGGACATACTCGGCAGTATGGAATATTCCTGTAAAGTCGCGGGAGCGAAGCTGATTCTTGTTGTCGGGCATTCACATTGCGGTGCCATAAAAGGTGCCTGCGATGATGTGAAGCTGGGAAATCTCACTGCCCTTCTTACGAAAATCAAGCCCGTTGTAGAATCTGTTCATACGGACGGTAAAGAAGAGCGGACGTCCAAGAATCACGAGTTCGTCGAGCATGTAGCAGAAGCAAATGTTTTAAACACGATTGAGCAGATAAAATTACAAAGCGCGATACTCAAAGAAATGTCGGATAAAGGAGAAATTTTAATTACAGGCGCGATGTACGACGTTGAAACGGGCGAACTTGTATTTGAATAATATTTCCTGAACAAAAAATGGGCTGTCCCAAAAACCGTGTCCATAATTACAATTCCGCCGGAAACCGGATTAACTCCGGAAATTGAGAGTATTCCCTGCCACCTGTGAAATTGTAAACCCAAATATTAAGATATCAATCGGTTTCAGCAGACAGTACGCATCTCCAAATTTATTTTTCAGATTAACCTCTGCCCGTGTTTCAAGGTTTGCCTTGCTTTTCGAGAGAGCAGAAGCGACGGATTCCTTAATTATACCTTCGAGTTCATTACTCCGGTTCTTACCCGGTTTGAT
>JAPLFI010000566.1 GCA_026390755.1 Ignavibacteriota bacterium | reverse complement strand
TTTCGGATGGGCATCTCGCCATTGCTTTGCTGTTAATCCGAACAAAGCCACATTCAGCATATCTGCTTCGCCGGTATATACAAAATTGATTTGTTGTTTATTTAATTCTTTCGGTATCAGGTTTTCTTTGATAGCATCAGTGTGAATGTGGTAATTTACTTTAGCTAAGGTTCGCTGAAGGTTCCATCCAAGTTTCAATCTATCATCTTCATCTGCCTTAAGGCGCTGATATTCTTTAACTAAGAGTAATTGAAATTTGGGGCTAATCCACATACCAAACTGAAAAGCAATATCTCTATGAGCATAAGTCCCTCCATATCTTCCGGCTTTAGCGGTAATTCCAATGGCGTTTGTACGTTCAATCCAATGTTTTACTGATAAAACGAAATTATTACTGCCGGCAGCGTTTTTAATTATACCGATCGGTATAATTAAAAACGGGGTTGTACATAGCTTCCCACTCTCCGATATACTCAATTGTACTCTTTAAACTCAGCCACTTAATGATTATTGCTTCCTGCATTTGGCTCTTAGCCATATCAGTAAGGGAGATGTAATCCTGACTTTCAATTGAAAGAATTGAAATAGAATGTTCTTGAATGTTGATTGCTTTTTTCTTTTCCATATCTATTATTTTGTATTTTAAAATGGTCGAATTCGACCACTTTAATATTTATTTTAAAACTTTTGAAATCATGTTTATTGTTTCTTCTTTCGAAGACA
The DNA here is from genome assembly GCA_026390755.1 of Ignavibacteriota bacterium. Taxonomy (GTDB): domain Bacteria; phylum Bacteroidota; class Ignavibacteria; order Tepidaquicellales; family Tepidaquicellaceae; genus JAPLFI01. The sequence goes on along the minus strand of JAPLFI010000566.1, from coordinate 2,516 downwards.
AAGTATCATTTCTAATATTCTGCATAAATGGAAAAATAACTCGCAATAAAATACAAATATAAACAAAGAAGAGAAATAAAATAATTCGGGGAAAGAATGTGACCGGAAAGGTGATGGTTAGGTGCGAAATATATATAGCTCCTATATGTTTATTTCAATTGACCCAATTAATTGCTTTGTTTATATTTACAAAAGCGTACTATTATTAACAGTTGGAGAGATAATTCTCGGTTAGTTAAAGATAACACACAACTGTTAATCTAAGAAGTGCAATATGGGTAATTTCAGAAATTCGGGCATGCAAGACAAAGCAAACAATACTAATATATTCAAAATTTGGTTAATGATGTCAATGGGAGGAATACGGCTGTAGTTTAAGCAGTATGTCATTGGGATTAATCAAAAACCCTCACAAGAGTAACCACAAAAGTATTCACAAATTCATTCGATATATTTTAAAACAATAATATACTATTTTACAAAATTCAAATTAAATTAATGAAGAACAACAAAAATGTTCTGTTCATGATTCGGGAGAGCTATTTAAAAACGCGTATCCGCTCGTCAGACTCCACTGAGCGTTCAACTAATGAGCAAGGTTCTTTTCATCGGGAAGCTGTAGCGTATTTTAAATACCTGCAAAAGCAAATCTTTTTTGTCTTTCTGTTTATGTTGCTTGGTTACAGCGCTTTTGCAAACAACATCAGTATTTCCAATGCAAGTTTAACGGGGCAGGTCAACGGCAGTCACACAATGGTGCAATTTGACATCTCCTGGGATAATTCATGGCGAACATCTACCGATGCCGCTAACTGGGATGCCGCATGGGTTTTTGTGAAGTACCGCGTAACAGTTGTAAACGGAGGCGATGGTCTGTGGCATCATGCATGGCTGAATAACACCAACAGCAATCACATAGCTCCGTCAGGTAGTGAAATAAAAATTGGCGTTACAGATATAAGTGGTACCGATCGCGGTATTGGAGCCTTTTTTCAGCGTAGCGGAGATGGAACAGAAACTCCTTTTTCTAAAACCGGCGTAAAACTTCGCTGGGAATATGTAGCAAACAGCGTAGCAGACGAAAATTTGGTTGACGTACAGATATTTGCAATCGAAATGGTGTATGTGCCGGGGGGTGCATTTTATGTGGGTAGCGGCGGAACGGAAACAGGCAGTTTTACGAATGGCTCGTGGACAGCAGGTACCACCATTGCCTTATCCATAGCTTCCGAAAATGAACTAACTGTAGCCAAAACTGAGGGAAATCTCTGGTACACTGCTACGAGTTATGACATTGGCGACCAGATAGGTCCCATCCCTGAAGCATTCCCAAAAGGATTCAAGGCTTTTTACTGTATGAAACACGAAATTATGCAACAGCAGTATGTGGACTTTTTGAATACACTGACATACACACAGCAAGAGACACGAACAGTAGATGTATTTCAATTAAGTCCACCTAATTCAGTCGCAGGAAAATATCTCTACGATATCAATCGCAACAAAATAAAAATAGGTACTTCCGGCACAACCGGTACAGTACCTGCCGTATATGCTACTGATTACGAATATGTAGCCTGTAACTGGTTAAGCTGGGATGATTTAGCAGCATATCTTGACTGGAGCGGCTTGCGTCCGATGACGGAGCTTGAATTTGAAAAATCCTGCAGAGGAACAACGCTTGTGGACGGCGAATATTCCTGGGGTAGTACGTCTAAAACACAAAATACGTCAATAATTGACGAAGGAACAAATTATGAAACTGGTACCGTAGGCGCAAATTGCACTTATGGTAGTTACGCTTTAGTGCAAGGTCCTATGCGAGTTGGTGCTTTTGCAACATCATCTTCTACACGCGTAACATCCGGCGCAACGTATTACGGAATAATGGAAATGAGCGGCAATCTATGGGAACGTCCTGTTACGCTAGGTCATCCCACAGGCAGACTATATACAGGCATACATGGCAACGGAGCATTAACTTCCGATGGCAATGCCGATGTCACTAACTGGCCGCCATACGGTTTAGCCAGAGGCACCGGTTTCCGTGGGGGCGATTGGTATAATAGTGATTCTGACTTGAGAGTTTCAGACCGGCGCGGAGCTTCGGACGTCCAAGCTAATCGTAGCAGTAATTGTGGCGGGCGTGGAGTCCGGACGGCGCCTTAGGAAGTGTTAAGTGTTAGACAATAGGAATTTGATAACAACAATTAAAAATTATTTATATGAATAAAATTACGTTATATCTGATGATACTGCTGGCTCTGCCGGCAATGCTTACTGCACAATTTAAAGGTGGCAATTACGGCGGCGCTGCAGCCATGCCACTGAGTAACTCGCCTCTTCCGGTTCATCTTACTTCTTTTACTTTAACTATTAATAGCCGAAATGTAATATTAAACTGGGTGACTGCATCGGAGCAAAATAACTCGGGTTTTGAAGTGCAGAGAGCAGTATTTGGTAGTGAGTATTTAGTATTTAGTAAAATGGCTTTCGTTTCAGGAAAGGGGACTACC
>JAPLFI010000025.1 GCA_026390755.1 Ignavibacteriota bacterium | reverse complement strand
TGCGCATAAACGGGAGTAATCCTGACACTGTCAACGTATATAGCGGTGCCTGCGAATTGTCCGCTCTGTGATTTTGTGTTATCCAGACGTATCAGATTCAAATCAAAATCCGGCATGTAATATTCACCGCCTTTCGGAAAAACCAGCGGCCGCCCGGGAAATTTATCGGCTATCATGTCCAGACTCCCGAAACTAAGATGATCCATGTGCGTGTGAGATACAAGCACCAGGTCAAGTTTCGATAAATCTTGTAAATCAAACCCGGCCTCTTTTTTAAATCCAACCCTGCCTCTTTCCTTCTTGTAAATATACCGCCCATTGTATTTGTGAGAAAAGGGTCGAGAAGAATAACCTTGTCGTAAATCTGTACCAGCATTGATGAATGCCCTATCCATAATGCTGACAGTTTCACTCCGTCCTGTACGGGATTTTTGACTTTGTTAACTACTTTCTGAGGAGAATTAAATAATGTGTTTTCTACGTTGCTTACCGTAATCCGGAATATACCACAGCTGTTCAGTGTTAATGAGACTATAATTATTAATATCGCCGAAAACTTTTTCATTAAAAGTATTTTATGTAAAGATTAAAGTTGTAATTTGTTCTCGTATTGAAATTCTGCGTGTACTGAAATCCCAGCATTCCCCCGAAAAAGTAAAATCCCGCTTCGATGCCGTAATAAGCGTTTTTGTCTTCGGTGAAATTTTTCCTGTATGTGTATTTACCGCCGATAGAAAACGCGAGATTTTCGCCCCGCTCCGATATAGGAAGTACTGCGCGGACTCCTGTGGTTAATCCGAATATACTTAGATTCGAATATTTAAATTAGATTCGAATATTTAAACTCTGCCGTTGCAAGTTCGGGCTGAACGAAAAGCTCTGCCGAGCCCGTAAACCGCCTGACCGGGTCAATCCTGAAAAACTGAACAGGCGATACGTATTTATTCGGGTTAAAAGAAATATTAACGGGAGTAATGTGCCACTTGAATCCGAACTGTATCCGCGCGTTATTATCGTCCGAATCCTGATAAAATACAGGCGACGGCACAAGCTGAAGCAATGTCCATGTGACGTTTTTCTTGCCGGTGTTTTCTCTTATATCTTCAACCTTCTGAGCAAAGCAGAAAGCCGGAATTACAATAAAAAACAGTACCGCTGTAAAGCAAACAGTTTTATTCAATAATTTATCAAAAATATTTTTATGTTATTAATTTACAAGAAAATATATTCTTGATAAGTTTTAATCAGCATATTAATCGGGTTAATAATTTTTATTCAAAACAGCATTGAATTCGTAAACATGTATTGCTAATTTCACACCGATGTCAGGAGAATATAAATACACAGGCAAATTAAAAATTAAAGCTGAACAGTTCATCACAAAGCTCGAAAGCGCCGGACTCACTGCGCGTATTGAGCAGGATTCGTTTCGGGAATATTCGGTGAAAATCGAAGTTGACGAATGCGGATTTACAACGCTTTATTATAAACCCACAAAAAACACTTTCTCTGTATCCAATCACGAAATACGCAATAAAGAAATCGCAGACAGTATTGATAAACTTTGGGATCCCGCCCATATCGAAAAAAATGAAATTTACGTGAATAAGGGAATAGAAATGGACGTTGACGGCTCTTATTCCGCAGGAATAACTTCTTATGCCGCCGTGATGCGCAAGAACGGAAAAGTGGTACACGAATTATCGGGAATTGTAGAAGCCGGAGAAGTTGAAGGCTCACATCAGGTTGCGGGTGAAATCCGTGCCGTAATCGAAGCGGTAAACTGGTGCGAAGGAAAAAAGATAAAATCTGTAATTATATATTATGATTATCTCGGACTTGAGATGTGGGCGTGCGGAAAATGGAAGGCAAAGAAAAACCTCACTAAGGAATACACTGCGTTTATGAAAACCCGCCCGCTTAAAATCGAATGGGTGAAAATTGACAGTCACACAGGCGTCAAATGGAACGAATACGCCGATAAACTTGCCAAAAAAGCGCTGGAAGCATAAATTGTACAAAGTGCCGTCGCGAAGTATTTTTCGCGCGTCCGCCCCTCGTATAATATATTAATTGTTTTTACAAAATCATTGCGTTATATTAGAAAAAAACATTATGAATGAATTGTTATTTGAAAAAGCAAAAGAAATACTCGAAAAAGCGACAATTTCTGCCGGAATATTTTCTCAATATGACCAGGAATCAGTTGATAAAATTGTAGAAAATGTTTATAAGGCAGGGTTTGATAATCGCGTTAAACTCGCTAAAATGGCGTACGAGGAAACCGGTATCGGAATCTGGGAGCATAAAGTTTATAAGAATGTTATCGGTACCTTACTGGTTTACGAAAGCATTAAAGACGAAAAAACAGTTGGAGTTATATCGCATAATGAGATTACCGGAATAAGCGAAATCGCACAGCCGCTCGGACCAATCTTTGCAATAACACCTGTTACAAACCCGACCTCAACTGCTTTGTTTAAGATTCTTATATGTTTAAAGACAAGAAATCCTATCATAATTTCTCCGCACAGAAGCTCTATAAAATGCTGTGAAGAAGCTGTCAGAATATGCTATGACGCCGCGATGGAAGCGGGCGCGCCGGATGATTGCATACAGATTTTGTCAACCGGCTCAAGGGAAGTTACGCAAATGGTAATGTCCGATCGTCAGGTAGCGTTAATTATTGCTACGGGCGGAACCGGACTCGTTAAGACCGCTTATAGTTCGGGAAATCCCGCAATAGGAGTCGGTCCCGGAAACGTTCCTGTCTTTATAGACGAAAGCGCTGATTTTGCTTATGCAGTTTCAAGTATTATTACATCAAAAACGTTTGATAACGGCACCGTTTGCGCGAGCGAGCAAGCCGTAATTGTCGAAAAGAAAATCGCCGGACAGGTAAAGAAAGAATTTGAGAAACAAAACTGTTATTTTCTGAGTCCGGAGGAAATAAAAAAAGTTGAAGAGATTGCCATTGTTAAAGAAACCTCGGCGATGAATCCGGCTATTGTGGGGCAATCCGTTTCGGTTATTGCCGGGAAAGCCGGTATCACTGTCCCCGAGGGTACAAAAATTTTACTCGCTGAATTAAAAGGTATAGGTAAAGAATATCCCCTTTCAAACGAAGTTCTTGCTCCGGTACTCGCGTTTTATGTCGCCGCCGATTATAACGGCGCTATCAAAACTGCGATTGATTTGAATTATTTGAACGGAATAGGGCACAGCGCCTGTATATATGCGAACGATAATCAGCGAATAATGGATTTTTCGCTGCTTATGAATGCAGGGAGAATAGTTGTGAATACACCCACTTCACAGGGAGCCGTCGGAGGTACTTATAATATGCTGGCGCCGTCTTTAACGCTCGGCTGCGGTACCGGAGGCAAAAACATAACAACGGAAAACATTACCGCTAAACATCTGCTGAATATTCAGAGGATCTGCAGGAAAAAAATCAACGAAAAATGGTTTAATGTGAAGCCCGGATTATTTCTTGATGAAAATGCCGGCACGGAAATTTTCAATAAAGAGTATTATAAGAATTATTAAAAATATAAAATA
>JAPLFI010000450.1 GCA_026390755.1 Ignavibacteriota bacterium | reverse complement strand
TTCTTTCAATATTGATTTTTCTTTCGACGATATTTTCTTTGGTATGAATACATTCACCTGCACAAGCTGATCGCCGCGTCCGTAACTGTTGAGATGACGTATGCCTTTGTCTTTCATCCGCAATATACTGCCGGACTGCGTACCGGGCTCGATTTTAAGCTTTGCCCTTCCCTGAAGAGTCGGAACAAGTGCTTCAATTCCAAGCACTGCATCCGCAATGTTTATATCAAGCACAAAGACTATATCATCTTCCTGGCGTATGAAATATTTATGTTTCTCTTCTTCAATGAAGACGAGTAAATCACCTGCGTGTCCTCCTCGAACACCGGCATGCCCCTGCCCGCGAAGCGGTATGTAATTTCCTTCCATTACTCCGGGAGGCACGTTAACTTTTATAGTTGATTCTGCCCGTACACGCCCTTCTCCGGCGCATTCGATGCATTTCTCTTTCACAATTTTGCCTTCGCCGTTACATTGCGCGCATTCTGATACATTCACAAATTGCCCGAATATAGAGCGCGACATCTGCCTGACTTCGCCGGTTCCGTTGCATGCCGTACAATCAGAATGCCCGCTCCCCGGCTTTGCGCCGCTGCCCCTGCATGTTTCACAGGTCTTCTGTTTCTTAACTTTTAAAGTCTTTTCAGTCCCGTCGGCAATTTCTTCGAACGTTAGTTTAAGTTTTAGCTTTATGTCCGTACCGGGTATTCCCTGACTTCGTCCCCGCCGCCTTGAACCGCCGCCGCCGAAGAAATCATCAAAAATACTTCCGCCTCCGCCGCCGAATCCTCCGAAAATATCACCGAAGTGAGAGAAGATGTCGTTTATATTGTCAAATCCATGGAATCCCGTAGAGTTCACACCCTGATGTCCGAACTGGTCGTACCGCTGACGCTTCTGTGGATCGGATAATACTTCATAAGCCTCGGCGCATTCCTTGAACTTCTCCTCTGCTTCTTTGTTTCCGGGATTCCGGTCAGGATGATATTTCATTGCCGACTTCCTGAAAGATGTTTTGATTTCATCCGATGAAGAAGTTTTTGTAACGCTCAATATTTCATAATAATCTTTTTTTGTCATATCCCGCCAGCCCTATTCCTTACTGTTTTCAATTCCGGGAGTATCAGCACTCACCAGTACTTTTGCATGCCTTATCACTTTATCTTTCAGGTAATATCCTTTTTCAACTACTTCTATTACCGTATTGGGTTTAACACCCGGCTTCGGCACCTGCAATAAAGCATCGCAGAGATCAACGTCAAATTCTTTTCCCAATACTTCGATTTCCTTCAGCCCCTCACGGTCAAATACGGCTTTAAATTTTTCAAATATTAAAATCTGCCCTTGCTTAAGTGTGTCAAAATCTTTCGTCACTCCTTTTTCGGCGGATTCAACCGACCTGATGAGGTCATCATATACAGGCAGTAAAGATTTCAGAAGATTCTCCGAAGCGTATTTTATGTTATTCATAAAATCTATTTCTGTTCTTCTCTTGTAATTTTCAAATTCCGCGGCTTTCCTCAACAGTGTGTCCTTCAGCATACGTGCTTCTTCCTTTAAAACCTCTGTCTCGCTTTTGGTACCGCTTTTATCGTCTTCCTTTTTTGAATTTTCTTTTATGTTTACTTTTATTTTTTCAGTTTCTTCGTGTTTCAGATCTTTATGCTTTTCATTCTTTTTCATTTTGCTGTTTTGTTGTCTGTTTTATTTTGAATTTATTTCTGAAATAATTTTTGATGTATATTCAATCAGTGAAACCATCTTAGCGTAGTTCAGCCTGCGTGGCCCTATTATTCCGATTTTCCCGTTTATATCCCCGAATGAATAATTCGCAGTGACTATACTGTAATCTTTTAATTTCTTATCCCTGTTCTCTGAACCTATAGTAATATTAACATCACTGTTTTCCTTCCCGGACGCCTGAAATATGTGTATCACGAGGTCTTTATTCTCTGCAATGCTGATTATATTTTTGAAATTTTTCGGATCGTCGAATTCCGGCTGGGCGATAATTTCCGCCGTACCTGCCACGTGTACCTTTGCGCCCTTTTCATCTTCCGTGTATATCCTGTCAATCGAATTTATGAATAACTGCAAAAGCTCCGGCTCTTCTTCGTAATAATCCGCCACCCTCTCGGAGTATGTATCTCGTATCTGGAGAAGAGTCAATCCCTGAAGCCGGTCGTTTAAAAACTGCGTCAGTTTATCCAGTTTTGCTATCGTGATTTCCGTGTCAACTTCCATTATCAGTGTCTTAACGTAACCGGACTTTATGTTGATGACAACAAGCACCTTATTCGATGACATTGCAAAAAGCTCAAGCCGTTCAAAAATCCCGGAACTAAGGAATGGCTGAG
>JAPLFI010000285.1 GCA_026390755.1 Ignavibacteriota bacterium | reverse complement strand
GTGTAAAACTGATAAATAAAACTAAATAAACACGTTTTTTTATACTTTTTCAATACTTAATATTAATTAATTTGTTTGTATGGATATAAAAATTCAGATATCAGATTTCTTCAAAAGAGGCGGTATTCTTGACAGAAATTCCGGCAATTTTGAATTCAGGGATTCTCAGTTAAAAATGGCTCAGGCTGTTTCCGACAGCCTCGGGAATAAAAGTCATATTATAATCGAAGCTCCCACTGGAATCGGTAAAAGCTTTGCATATCTTGTACCTGCTATAATTTATGCGAAAGAAAACAATAAAAAAGCAATAATATCAACCCATACTATTAATTTACAGGAACAATTAATCGGTAAAGATATTCCGTTTCTAAAAAAAACACTGCCTTTTGAATTCAAGGCGGCATTGCTTAAAGGAAAAAATAATTACTTGTGTCCCAAGCGATTAAAAAAAGCTATGGACAGTTCTGATAATCTTTTTGAAAGAGATGAGAAACTTTTCCTTGATAAGATATACAGCTGGAGCAGGAATACTACCGACGGTACACTGTCGGATGTCGGCTTTAAAGTTGACTCTAATGTCTGGAGCAGTATCTGCGCTGAGACAGGCATCTGCTCCAATAAAACGTGCGGAGGAATTGAAGACACGGTTTGTTTTTTCCAGAAAGCAAAACATAAAATTGCCGCAGCGGATGTTATTATACTGAACCATCATTTGTTTTTCACTTTATACGACGGATCCCGGAAAGATAAACCGGAGGGCTATCTGTATAAAAATGATTTTCTTGTATTTGATGAAGCCCATACCGTAGAAGCGGTAGCGGCTGAGCATATTGTTCCTTCGATTTCCCGCGAAATGATAAAATATCATCTGTTAAGACTTTATAATGACAGAAAAAAGAAGGGCGCGCTTCTTAATTTTCCCGCATTGCATGTGCTTCCGGTTGTTCAGAATCTGCTTGAAATGAATCAGGTTTTCTTTTATGAGCTTAAAAGAAAAATTTTTAAAAAAACAAAAGAAAAGTACAATAAACTTGCAGAAAGAATTTATAACAAAAATATTCTGACGAATCTGTTAAATGATGAAATTTCAAAACTTATAGTCTGTCTGAGGGAACTGAGACAATTTTGTAAAACCGAGTTAGAAGAAAATGAACTTAATGATTTTATTATTCGATTCGGTGAATTCAACAGGCTGATAAACGATTTTATCGAAATGAAGGGTAATGACCTTATTTACTGGGTTGAGCTGTCATCACAGAAAGAAGATGCAAATGTAAAGCTTTGTGCCTCGCCTATTGACATTTCAGGTTATCTGAGACAAAATATTTTCCGGGCAGACAATACAACCATATTGACAAGCGCTACAATAACTATTGACAATAACTTTGATTATTTCAAAAGCAGGCTGGGAGCTGAAGTTGCGGAAGACATTAAACTTCCGACCCAGTTTGATTACTACAGACAAGTTAAGATTTACATTCCTAATGACCCTGTACTCATACCGCAGAAAGAAACAAGCAGAATTTATAGTGATAAACTCGCAGGATGGATTAGTCACTTCCTGAAATTGACCAAAGGAAAGGCTCTTGTGCTTTTTACAAACGCCTATCTGATGAGGGAAACAGGAAAGCTTCTCAGAGAAATGCATTCCGGTGACGGAATAGAAATTCTTATACAGGGAGAAAATTTAAGCAGAAACATACTTCTGAAAAACTTTCAATCCGATGTGAATTCGGTTTTACTCGGACTTGACAGCTTTTGGCTGGGAGTTGACGTTCCGGGAGAATCTTTGAGCAACCTTATTATTACACGCCTCCCTTTTTATGTCCCTGACCATCCGTTAATCCAAGCCCGAATGGAGTTTATTGAACAAAACGGCGGGAATAGTTTCATGGATTATCAGTTGCCTGAAGCAATTTTAAAATTCCGGCAGGGAGTCGGACGTCTTATAAGACATAAATCAGATAACGGTATTATTGTAATACTCGACAACAGAATTATTGCAAAGCAATACGGAAAGCATTTTTTGAACTCTATTGAAGAGTGTCCGGTAGAAATTCTTTAATACCGGCATTCAAAAGGCTTTTATAAATCAATTCCATTTATTATCAAACGCTAAATAAGTATATTCCGCAATGGATAATAACGAAGCACCTGAAAGAATAAATAAATTATCCGGCTCAAAGGAAAGCGCGCCGGAAAACAGGGAAAAAACGGCGCCTGTTCCGCTCCCGCAGGAAGCCGGAGATAACCGTGTGCCTGATGTTCAGCAGAATCAGGCAGTAAACCCCAAATCCGAAGTGAAGCAAAACGGAAATTTACCTTTTATTGACCAGTATGACAGAAAATTATTTAATAACGCGCGGTCAGTAGCAGTAAAAATTCTTGTGAGATGTGAAAGAACGGATGCTTACCTTGATAAACTTATTGATTCGGAAATTAAACGTTCCGAGCTTAATGATCTCGATAAAGCTTTATTAAATGAACTTTCACACGGAGTAATAAGATGGATGCGGAGGTTAGACTGGTTTCTTAACGGTTTTTACAGAGGGCAATATGAGAAATGTCTGCCGGACGTAAAAAACGCGATGAGAGTCGCTTTATACCAGATTCTGTTCCTCAATAAAATACCTTATGCCGCTGCCGTCAATGAAGCTGTTGAATTTATTAAAAAAATCAGAGGCGACAGGCATGCAGGTGTCGTTAACGGGCTACTCAGGACTATAATCCGGACTCTTGACAGCCTCGTCTGGCCTACAAGAGAAATTGACGAAGTTAATTATCTCGGGATAATACAGTCACATCCAAACTGGCTTGTGCGGCGATGGATAAACAGGTTCGGTTTTGACGAAGCTGAGAAACTGTGCGAAGCAAATAACAAGAGACCGTGCATCACGATGAGGCTTAACAGAACAAAAATAAGCGCTGAGGAATTTGAAAAGTACCTGAACGAAAAAAACATTGTGTTTAATAAAGGAAAATATCTTGACTACTTCTACAGCACAAAAATGATGTCGCGTATATACGATGATGATTTCTTCAAGAAAGGCTGTTTTACGATTCAGGATGAAAGCGCCGGACTTGTGGCACACCTCGCCTGCCCAAAAGAAAATGAATTAATCATTGATGTTTGCGCGGCACCCGGAGGAAAAAGCTCGCATATTTCGGAACTTACCGACAACAGAGTTAAACTGATATCTGTTGATAAGTATTTATCCAAGGTTGAAATGATGAAAAAGAATTTTGAGCGGCTCGGTTTACGGCAAAATATGCTTGTTTTTCATGAGGATATAAACGACCCAAAAACGGAGCTTATGAGGGAAAAACTCATCGGAAAAGCCGACAAAGTTATTGCTGACGTTCCCTGTTCGGGTTTCGGAGTACTTTCCAAAAAGCCTGATATAAAGTGGAAAAGAGACTCGGAGGATATACAAAAACTGCAAAAGATACAACTTGAAATAATACTCAAAGCAGCCGTTTATGTTAAACCGGGAGGCGCTTTGATTTACAGCACCTGTACAACCGAAAAGGAAGAGAATATGGATGTTGTAAATATTTTCCTTGAGAATAATAGGAATTTCCGGATTGAAGATGCCTCGAAATTTGTATCACCTGATATCGTTAATACTTCCGGCTGTATTGAAGTGTTTCCGCATAAACACGGAATTGACGGATCATTCAGCGCGAGATTAGTGCGCGATTCCCGAGAATAAAGTTATAAAGATAAATTTATTTTATATAAAAAAAGCCTTTATACAGAGTATAAAGGCTTTAATAATTATATCCTACCAAAGATTTATTTTTTCACATCCGGTGTTTTATTCTTTTTATCCTCTTTTTTTGTTTCTTTAGGAGGTGCTTTAGTGTCTTTCTTAATGTCCTTGGTTTTTACTTTTTTAATAGTGCCGGTATCTTTTTTGTGCTTATCCGATTTTTTCTGTATCCCGCGGATATAGGTCTTATCTTTGAGTTTGCTCAAATCATCGGCTGATAGTACAGGAACCTTAATGACCTGTCCCGGATAAATCAGATTCGGATTTGTTATCTTCTTAGGTATTTTCCCTGGAGCTGAAACTACACCATTTTCATTGGCTTCCCAAAGCTTCGGCCAGAATCTCGAATTATTGTAAATCTCTTTTTTACCGGCAATTCTCCACAGACAATCGCCTTTTACGACTGTATATTGGTCTGTTTTAGCAATACCGCAACCATCTTTTTCCCATGCTTCAAGTTTACTCTTCATTGTGATATAACGGCTGTCGAATTCAGGCAGGCATTTTGCTTTAGAGCCTGCAATTTCATCAAAATACATCTTCCTTGCATCGGCACATGTCCCTGCCCTGTTGCTGATTTTTTTCTCGGTCTCGTCAAATTTCCTTCTGAAGTCGGAAAGACCGGCTTTATCCATTCCGATTGCCGCATACATATCATTCTCGGCTTTCTGAAGATTATTATCCGCTAAAGTCCCATTTAATCCGTCGATATCCTTAGCGAGTGCACCAAGTGTAGTACCTAGTGCAATTTTTCTTGCATTCAGATCATCCATTTGCTTTTGCCACTGTTGTTCGGACAGGCTATCTCTCCCGTACGGATCATATTCTTCACAGCAATCATCATCCTGTGCAAAACAAGCATTATATGAAACCAAAGATGTCCATATAATAAAAAATACGAATAGAACTTTTGTCTTCTCCATAAAATAAAATTTTAAATTAATTATTTTTCGTCAAAGAAATCGCCGAGTTTAAACCGTGCATTCAGCATTGCAGTAACAATTCCTATACCTCCGGCTTGTGACCTGGTCAACCTGACCGATGGTCCTAATGCAAATGAATTCAGACCAAAACCTTCGGCGATATTGGAAATATATATTTCACCGAGGAACTGCCAGTTCCTTTGCGGATTATCAACCACATAATCCAGTCTGAGGTCAAAAACCGAACCGGCTAATCTTAATTCACGTCCCATATAACCTATGTGGATTTCACCAAAATACTTTGCCACATATATTTTCGCGCGTGTGGAGCCGAATGTCCTGAAAGGGTACCTTAATTCAAAATTCATATATGAACCTTGATTCTTAATAATATTAGGCATATAAGGCTGTGCAAGATCTCCGTTTTGGTTGGGAACTAATAAAAGCGGATCCCATTCAGCCGTATCGATCACCGCGAAATAGCTGATTTCAAAGAAATTACCGAATGGTAAAACATATCCAGCCTGCAATCCGATTCTCGGTGCAACTATATTATTGTAATTACCGAAAGTTGAATTGGCTTGTCCGGGTAATCCTGTAGGATCGAAATATCCGTTTGCATGTTTCAGTACAAATTCCTTAATCCTTGTAGTTATACCGACTTTTGCACCGAGTAAATGAAAATTCGCTCCGACAAGGTCAGTTTCAAACGGACCTGAATAAGGCGTTCCAAACTGGAATGAAAAGCCAAAGCTCTTTTTCAAAGGAATACCAAGCGGGTCTCCTCCGAAGAAGTTAAAATAAGGGTTAATGTATGATGTTGTACTGATAATTTCTCTTTCCTTTTTAGGAGGAGCAATTATTTCTTTGACTCTGATTTTCTTAATAGCGTCGAGGAAAACAGAACCGTAATTATATTTCTTTTTATTAAGATTCTCCTTGTTAGCGCCTGTCCATGCAATAAGTTTATCCTGGTTGTCTTTTTTTATCTGTGTCCATGAAAAACGCAGTGCCGTAGCGTCGGCTTCATCGCCGATTACGACATACCAGTTAGCCGAATTAGGATCGAGGATATTGACAATTACAGTGTAACTGCCAAGTTTAGGATCGATATTCAAATCATCCTGAATTTTGCTAAAGACACTGTCGTCATCAGCATTCGCAAGGATTTTAAAATATTTCCATGTAGTGGGGTTATCAGGTCTTTCCTCCTGCTGCGCCATTGACCTGACGGAGAAGAGAAAAACTGTAAGCATTGCAAAAATTAATAGCAAAAAGCGGGTTTTCGTCAGAACTTTCATTTGTTTTATTTTATTTTTAATGATTAAATCTTCAATTATTTTACCATTCACCGAACTGATAAACACCGCTCTGCTGAATATTGTGCGGCGCAACCTTATCCTTAACTATTACCTGAAATGTAACCGTAAAAGGAGGTTCCTTATTTTCAGTATATCTGTCAAAAGCCGACTTTGACTGCAGGAAATTCAATGTTACGTCATAAGTATCAGATGAAGCCTGTTTTACCGTAACCGGACCTGTAATTTTTACTTCGAGCTGACCGGGGTAATCATCCGATAAGGTGACACGGTAGCCTACCTGGCTCTGCATATTTCTGAGTGAAGCCTCGGGACCGACCGGTACGAGTCTTTGCAGTGAAAGTTTGGGTTTTTGATTATCTTTTGTTGAAACTGTTTTTGACTGACTGCCTTGTCTGTAAGTTACGCTTCTCTGCCCGCCGAGTGTAAAAGATCTTGAACCGCCGGCAGGTACGGAAACAATAGTTCCGCCGTCATCGCCTATGATCTCAAGACTAACGTTTCCCCTGTTGCTCACAGTGTTTTGTGTATATTGAGTGAGGGCGCTTACCTGCAGAGGAACTATATCCTCTTCTTTGATTTCCAGTTTTTCATCCTTCTTCTCCGGCTCTCTTTCCTGTTTCAGTTCAGGCGGCTTAAAATCCGGATTCGTCTGAATAACTGCGAGCTGAGTACGCATTACCGTGAGCTGCTGCTGAAGTTCCTCAAGGTTCAGGAATTTCCTTGTAGTGTCAATTTTTATTTCGGGTACTAAACCAAGGGCGAGTAAAGAATCAATATATTTCTTCAAAGAATCAGCAAAAGTTTTTTCAACTACATTCTCTTTGGATATAACCTCTTCAAGATTTATATCAGCGCCCTTTAGCGCAATAACACAAATAACGAATATGTATAATACCTGATAAATAACAAATTTGACATCTCTTGACTTTTTCATATCCTAATAAAAATTAAGATTACAATAATAAAATTTTTATTTATCTTTTACCTGCAAGGTAAACCAGATTATCGAGTCCTTTGATAGCATTAGAATCCTTAAAGCTGTTTATCGTCTCACTTAACATTTTTGCCGTGTTTTGAAGTTCCGTAAGATTCTTTTCATCAGGCAGTTTAATATTGCTGATTTCCCTGCTTATAGCCTGAACCGCGTTCATATTATCTCTGAGTGTTGAAGAGTGCTCGGAAGATTTATGTATTATCGCCGCCACAGTCGTAAGTGTGTTCATAGTAGAATTAAGCTGATTTATCAGCTCACTGTCGAACACTTTAATGTTACGGAGTTCCGAAACTGCGTTCTTAATTGCAAGGACATTACGCGTAAATTCTTCATTAATTCCGTGAGACAACTTGATAAACTTAAATATTTGTTCCGCTTCTTCTCTGGTCATGCCTTTAATACCGCCGGATGCCGCAAGGCTTGAAACGAGACCTTCGTTAGCCTGTTTAATGCTTTCAACAAGTATAATCTGACTTCTGTCCTGATTATAGAAACTGTATTCCTTTTCGAAATTATTTACTTCTTCGGTAACTGCCTGAAACTGCAGTGCCTGAGTTTCAAAGACGGAATTAAACAGTTTGCCGATTGCCAGGATCATAATAGATTTCACTTCGAACGGTACCGAGAAACCAAGGAAAATTGTAGGTCCTTCTTTTATGGAAATAAGAAGTATTGCGGCACCGAGTAAAGGCATCGCCGTCGAAATAGAATCAACAAGACCGCTGTAACTTTCGATTATCCTCGAGATAATATCATCCGAGGGTCCTTTAAGAGAAATTTGTTTCTTCAGACTCCTGTTTGAGAAATAAGCAAAGAGTACAAAGATAATATAAGCGGCAAAGGGCAGCCACCAGAACTCTATCGGCTCGACTTTTTGGTTAGTCAGCGTTGTTCCAGGAAATACTTTTTCGGCGAAATTATTCGCTACCTTCCCTAAAACAGGCACGTTTGCCACATCAATAAACAATGAAAAAACAAGCAAAAGAAAAGACGGGAAAGCCGCTCTTAATACATCAATAGTGCCCTCACGGTCAATTTTTTTCAGATGCTTACGAACAATGTAATTATTAATCTGAACCAGTTCGGAGTAATTATTCCTGACTGTTCCGATTTTGTTTTCTATATCGACATCAGAAATGCGCTGAATATCGTCATTGCTGAACTGTTTTTCTGTTGGTGTCAGTTCTGCCATAACCTTACCTTTTTAATGTTTTTAAAAAAATCTAACTGTAATTTATTTAATGTTTTAATTTAAATCAATCTATTTAATCAACCCGCTTAATATATGCAAATAATTAGCAAAATTAATGTGAAAAATGAGTATCCGGAATATATTTTGTTTTTTGCTTTAATCACAATAATTTACTTTACAGTTCTTTTCATACGCATCAATTATTTCTTTTACAAGCCTGTGTCTTACAACATCGCCTTTATTGAAATAAACGAACGAAACTCCGTCAATCCCTTTCAAAATTTTCTCAACCTGTATAAGCCCTGATTGTTCGAGTCTCGGCAAATCAATCTGTGTAACGTCTCCCGTGATTATTGCTTTGGAATTCGGACCCAGCCTGGTCAAAAACATTTTCATTTGCATTGTAGTCGCGTTCTGCGCTTCATCAAGAATCACAAATGAGTTATGAAGTGTTCTTCCGCGCATATAAGCAAGCGGTACGATTTCTATAATATTTTTTTCCGTAAAACTCTTAAGCTTTTCATGCGACAGCATGTCTTCAAGTGCGTCATATAACGGCTTAAGATACGGGTCAATTTTTTCGGACAGGTCTCCCGGAAGGAAACCGAGACTTTCTCCTGCTTCAACAGCAGGTCTGGCAAGGACAATTTTATTTACAAGTTTATTTTTCAATGCCGAAATTGCGAATGCAACTGCAAGGTATGTTTTACCGGTTCCGGCAGGTCCGATTGCAAATATTATATCGTTCACGGAAACTTGCTTGAAATATTCTATCTGAGTCGGAGTTCTCGGCTTTACAACATCATTCTTGTTAAAAAGAATTATATCTTCAGCTCCGTTAACACCCCCGCTTACACCCCCGAAAATTTTCTCTCCTTTATCAGGTGAATTATTATTGCCGAGAAGGTCTATTACAAGCCTGACATCATGCGCTGATATTTCGCCCTGTCTTTTCTGAAGATAAATCAGTTCATTAAATAATCTTTCAAGCAGGTTTAATTCAGCTTCGCTATCACTTCTAATGATAAGGGAATCCCCCCTCAAAATAATAGTGGAACTGAAATTTTCCCTTATTGAATCAAGATTCCTGTCATTAACACCTGAAAAATTCAGAAGGTCAACGCCGGTAAGTAGTAACGTTTTTTCCGTTGTGATTTAACATTATATTTATTGTAAATGAAAAACGGGCTGTCAATAAAGAGAACAGCCCCTGATATTTTTAAAAGAAAGACTTATTTCTTTGGTGTTTCTTTTTTCGGTTCTTCTTTCTTTACGTCTTTCTTCACATCTTTCTTAGGTTCTTCTTTTTTAACGTCTTTCTTTACGTCTTTCTTCTCGTCTTTCTTTACGTCTTTTTTTACATCGCCTTCAACTTTTTTGATCTTTCTGTGCCAGCGATATTTTTTGGATCTTTCTTCAGCTGATTTTTTCAAAGCATCTGTAAGAGCCGGAACTTTCAGGACCTGACCCGGATAAATAAGATTCGGGTTCTTGATTGTTTTCGCGACTTTCGGAGGAGCTGAAACTACACCCTTTTCGTTAGCTTCCCAGAGTACGGGCCACAT
Source organism: Ignavibacteriota bacterium (assembly GCA_026390755.1). Classification (GTDB taxonomy): domain Bacteria; phylum Bacteroidota; class Ignavibacteria; order Tepidaquicellales; family Tepidaquicellaceae; genus JAPLFI01. The sequence continues at coordinate 8,752 of JAPLFI010000285.1, read as the reverse complement.
CTTAACGTTGTTGTAGATTTCTTTCTTCCCGGCTATTTTGTAGAGGCAATCACCTTTTACAACTGTGTAACCGGTTTCTTTTTTAACTTCATCCCATTTGTTGAAGTTAGCCATCATTTTATTCCATCTGTCGGCAAATTCAGGAAGACATCTCACTTTGTTTTGCCCCATAAGGTCAATCATTTTTTGTGCGTCTTCTTTTTTACCGCTCTTTGTGTTTACCATCTTTTCAAGACTTTCGAAGTTGGTTCTGAACTGAGCAACTCCGCTTTTAGTCGAGCCGACTGATGCATAAAGATCTTCTTCGGCTTTTGTTACTTCCGCATCTTTATCTGCGAGTTTTTTCTTGCTTAAATCAATGTCTTTCGATAATTGGTCGAGCTTTCCTGCAAGCTCACCCTTTTTTGCTGTGTACTCATCGAGTTGTTTTTGCCACTCTTCTTCGGTCATTTCAGGTATTTCTTCGTCCTGAGCGAACAAAGCAACCTTTGTTCCGAGTGTCAAGGAGAGCACAAGCAATGCGATTAATAATTTATGGAACTTCATTTACTAAAATCTCCTTTTTTTTAAAATGTTTTTTAAATTGTTTTTAAAAATAAAACTCTTGCTCAAACAAAAGATTACTTCATTGCATTAACGCAGTTTTTCGCCGCTTCTGTTTGCTTTTTGTAATCACCGATCTTTGTTTCTTTGTCCACAATTTGTTTCAGGATTGCATTTCTTTCGCTTTCCTTAGCATTGACTTGTGATTGAACTGACTCGACCTCAGCCTTCAGGTCATTAAGTTGTTTCATTTGCTCTTCACTTACTCCACCGCCGCATCCCGCGATTATTCCTGAAAGGAATGCGAACGTAAGAAGAACGAAGAACATGTTTCTTACTTTTGCCATTACATACCTCCTGTATTTTTTGGCGTTGTTTTTAAATAAGGTTAATTAAATGTCGTGCATGCAAATATAATATGTATTATTTGACTTGTCAAGTCATTATTCTGAAAAAGTGGACAGCGGGGTGTACACTTTAAGAGAAGCCTTTTTCCCTTATTCCCATTCAATTGTCGCAGGTGGTTTCGAACTGATATCATATACTACACGATTTACACCCCTGACGGAGTTAATTATCTTATTGGAAACGTATGTCAAAAACTCTTTCGGAAAGTGGAAGAAATCGGCAGTCATTCCGTCAACTGAATTGACTGCCCTGAGCGCAATAACATTCTCGTAACTTCGCTCATCTCCCATAACACCGACGCTCTGAACCGGAAGTAACACGGCAAATGCCTGCCAGATTTTGTCGTAGAGACGGAATTTATGCAATGAATTAATAAATATATCATCAACGTTGCGCAGTAAATCGAGCTTTGACTTATCGGGACTCCCGATAACCCTGACCGCAAGTCCCGGACCGGGAAAAGGATGCCGTTTAATAAATTGTTCGGGAAGATTCAAGTCCCTGCCAACTTTTCTGACTTCGTCTTTAAATAATTCCCTGAACGGCTCAATGAGTTTAAGGTTCATTTTAGCCGGTAAACCGCCTACATTATGATGTGACTTGATTGTAACCGAAGGACCTTTTAAAGATACCGACTCTATTACATCAGGATAAAGTGTCCCCTGAACGAGATATTTAATGTTTATACCTTTATTCTTCAGCCGTATTGCTTCTTTTTCAAAAACATCAATGAATGTTTTGCCGATAATTTTCCGCTTCCTCTCCGGGTCTGTCACGCCTTTCAGCCGCTTTAGAAATAAATCTGCGGCATCAACAAATATCAGGTTGAATTTAAAATGTTCTTTAAAAATCTTAATTATCTCAGCGCTCTCGTTTTTCCTCATCATACCGTTATCTATGTGCACACAAATAAGTTTTTTCCCGAGAGCTTTATGAACAAGCACTGCAGCCACCGATGAATCAACTCCGCCGCTCAACGCGCATAAGACATATTCCTTACCGGCTGTTATCCTTATTTCGTCAATTTTGGACGCGATAAACTCCGCCGGCTTAAACAGATTTGTAATTTTACAAATTCTAAAAAGAAAATTTTCAAGTATTACATTTCCCTTTTCAGTATGATGTACTTCGGGATGGAACTGCAGTGCGTAAATTTTTTTGCCGCCGTTTTCAAGACTGCTTATAATTCTGTTCGAACTTTCAGATGTTTTTATAAACTGTACGGGTAAACGGTCAACCGAGTCGCCATGGCTCATCCATACAACAAGCTCTTTCCCGCACCCGGAAAATAGTTTGACAGATTTATTTATCTTAATTCTTGTAAAGCCGTATTCACTGATTCCTGATTTATGAACTTTTCCGCCGTTTTTATAAACAAGATATTGCAGTCCGTAACATATTCCGAGCACAGGAATACCGAGGCTTAATATAAACCGGAAATTGCTGTCCGTCAAAACCGGAGCATTTGCGTCGAGCACGCTGGAAGGTCCGCCCGACAGGATTATTCCCTTAACCGAATAATCTTTTTTTAATTCAAAATATTTCCGTAAATCCACGCTGTACGGCTGAATTTCAGAGTAAACATCCATCTCCCGCGTTCGTCTCGCTATTAACTGAGTATATTGCGATCCGAAATCGAGTATTAAAATTAAATCAGGTTTAATTTGTTTTTTCATTATACAAAAGATTTTTTTGCAATAAGAGCCGAGCCATAAGCCGGCTTATGTTCAGGCTTTATTATTTCAATTTTGTTCCCGAATCTTTTTCCAATTGCCGATTTCAGCTTTCCGGATAAGAAATTATCGTTTTCAATAATCCCTCCGAGCAGGGCAAGTTTAATTTTTTTTCGTCTGCGCGTGGTTTTGAAAAAAACGCGTATAAGATATATCAGCTCATCCACAGCAGTATTAACAACATCCCTGCAGTTCTCATCATTCAAAGCAGCACACTCGATAACCAACGGCGCCAGAGAATGCAGGGGGAAATGCCCGTGATAAATCTTATTTATTATTGCAGATTTATCTATACCGTGAATTTTTTTTATTTTCACGGAGAAAAGAGTTTCCTCTGCTGAAAGATCAAAATCCCGGACAAGCTTCATAATAGCTTTTCGTCCAAGGTCGTATCCACTGCCGTGATCTCCAAGAATTTTACCCCATCCTCCCGCGCGGAATATTTCATTGTTAATTCTGCCGAACAATATTGAACCTGTACCGCATATAAGAACTATTCCGTCGTCATCTCCAAACGCTCCCTGAATCGCGGCTTCTGTATCACCTACAGTAAGAACATTTCTGAAATTCATAGATTTTGAAACTAAACGGGAAATGGCAGTTTTCATTTCATTATTTCTTGCGCCGGCAACGCCAATACATATTCCGGCAATTTCTGAATAAATAATGCGGTGTTTTTCTAATATATTATTAATGCCAATAAGTAATGATTCAGTAAACGCGGAAGTTCCTTTTTCGGATAAATGTTCGGATTTAAACGTCCCGGAGGCGATTCTTCTCATTCCGGTGTCGGTAATCATTACGTCGCATTTCGATCCACCCGAATCAACACCGATCAAATATTTGCAGATTTTGTCCATTAATTGATGTTTAAGTTATAAATTTTTATAAAAACTTGAAATTGATTACGTTAAACAGACTTTAATATAATAAATAATTTCCCTTGCATTATTATTTTATTGATTATATCTTTAGTAAAAATGGAATATGTCTAAAACTTTTACAATCAGGAAAATCCTGTTTTTACTGATAATGCTTTCCGGCAGCATCGTTTTTGCGACTGTTTCTTTTCAGTATTTTACGGCAAGACCGAATTCAGACGGTGTTATTGTCGAATGGAAAACCGGTGACGAAGGCGGGACCGTAAAATTCGATATAGAAAGAAGCGCTGTTACGCCGGATAATTTTATTCAAATTAAGACCATCAACGCAACAGGCGGTAACTCATATTACTCTTATCAGGATAATTCTGTGAATTTTAAAAACGGCGCTTCATCGTCAATATACTATTACAGACTGAAATGTGTCCTGTCTAACGGAAGTTATTCATACACAAGCACGATATCTGTGGTTCATACGGTATCGGGAATAAAAAACACCTGGGGAAGCATTAAAGCAATATTCAGGTAACATCATTTTTTTACATTGTCTTTAGAAAAATAAAACTTAAAAAAGGAGAATCGAAATGGCAGAATCTACAAGAAATTTAAACATCACACCAGAAGAAATCGAATCAGGAAAAACAATGGCTTTTGTTGCATACCTGATATTCTTTATCCCCCTGTTAATGGATGAATACAGGAACAATAAATTCGTTATGTACCATACGGAGCAGTCAATCGTACTGTTAATCGTTAATATTATATTCTCAATTATTTCAACAGTAACATGTGGTATCGGTTTAATACTTTACGTGGCTTCAATTGTATTTTTAATAATGGGAATCATGAACGCTCTCGGCGGTAAAGTTACACCGCTTCCTCTGATCGGTCAGTTTGGCGAAAAATTCAATCTCGTTAAATAAGAATAAACATATATAAAGGCTGATTTTAAAAACCCGCGGTAAAGTACATCTGTGGGTTTTTTTAAATAAATATTTTTTTTAAAACAAAAAAAAGGAGCAGTTATGTTTTTCGCTTTATCTCTTATTTTCATGTTTTATAAAGATGACGATATGCAGTCACTCGGCGGCGGCGCGTCAATTTTAATGGTAATTATTTACCTTATTGTCGGCTTACTGATTGTAATTTCATTGTGGAAGCTTTTTGTGAAAGCAGGGAAACCCGGCTGGCCGGCGATAATTCCGATATATAACACAATAGTATATCTGGAAATAATAGGCAGACCCATCTGGTGGATAATATTACTGCTTATTCCTTGTGTTAGTTTTGTTGTTTATATTATGATATGCATTGATTTCGCAAAATCGTTCGGCAAAGAAACAGGTTATGGAATCGGATTATTTATTCTTCCCTTTATTTTCTTTCCGATGCTTGCATTCGGCGACGCACAATACGTAGGTCCAGCGGCAAAGAAATAATGAATCAAAACTGGAACTTGATTTTTTGAGACTGAAAGATTTTATTGAAAACAAAAAAGTTCGGGCAGCTGCGGTAATAATTACCGCAGCTTTTTTTATACTCGTTTTATTTTTTGTAAATCCTGCAGTACACCGATACTACCCCGCTTGCTGGTTTAATGTTTTGACGGGCAAGCTCTGCCCGGGTTGCGGGGGTATGAGGGCTACTCATCAGTTACTGCACGGACATTTCTCCGATGCATTTATACTTAATCCTTTGGTTTTTATCGCTGTACCTGTAATTTTTTATGCGATTGTCTATTATTCGGTGTTTCTTATTATGAATAAAACCCTTCCGGAAATTCCCGTTAATAAAGTCATTATTGTACTTTCTTCGATTATCATGCTTTTTTTCTGGATTTTCAGGAATCTCTAATCCATATATTGTTTTACATTAATTATGTATTTTTACAACGCAACTTAGTCTCCATATTTTTGGGCTAAGTTTTTTGTTAAATAGTAAAATTTATGTTTGAAAAACTTGAAAAAGTAAAACAGAGGTATCAGGAAATCTCCGGACTTCTCGCACTGCCCGAAACTATAAAAGACCAGAATGAATTCAGAAAGCTCTCAAAAGAATACTCCGGTCTGACAGATATCGTTAGCACATATAATGACTACCTGAAGACAAAATCGGATTACGAAGAAAACAGGACATTGTTATTCGACACAAAAGACGCTGAGATGAAAGAGCTTGCAAAAGAAGAAGACGAGCGGCTGAAAGCCGAAACAGAGAGGCTTGAGACGAAAATAAAAGAATTATTGATACCAAAAGACCCTAACGACGATAAGAATGCAATCCTGGAAATACGCGCCGGTACTGGCGGTGATGAAGCATCGCTTTTCGCTTCCGAATTATACAGATTATATAACAGATACTTCGAGCGGAAAGGATGGAAAACGGAAGTTATTGACTACAGTGAATCCTCTATACCGGGCGGGCTTAAAGAAGCCGTTATAAACGTAACTGTAAAAGGCGCTTACGGAGAATTAAAATATGAAAGCGGTGTTCACCGCGTTCAAAGAGTTCCTAAAACCGAAGCAAACGGAAGAGTGCATACGTCTGCCGCCTCGGTCGCCGTACTTCCCGAAGCCGAGGATTTTGAAGTGGAAATTAATGAAAACGATTTAAAAATTGACGTCTTCCGTTCAGGCGGCGCCGGCGGTCAGAATGTAAATAAGGTCGAAACTGCAATACGAATCACACATCTTCCGACCGGACTCGTTGTGCAATGCCAGGATGAAAGGTCACAATTGAAGAATAAACTTACTGCAATGAAAGTCCTTCGTTCAAGGCTTTATGAACGCGAACTTGAAATTCGCGACAGGGAGCAAAGCGATAAAAGAAAACAAATGGTAAAATCAGGAGACCGGAGCGATAAAGTCAGGACTTATAATTTCCCTCAGAACCGCCTGACTGACCACAGAATCGGTTTGACTTTATATAACCTCGCCGAAGTAATGGACGGTGACCTTGATGAAATTATTGATAAACTTAAGACTGCTGACAGAGCAGAAAAACTCGCCGATGCGAATTGACATTTTTTACGTCAGTATTATTTGATTGTTACTCCTCCGTACGATATAATAATCGGGAATATAATCTTATATTTTTTAGCAATTTTATATATACTAAACTTGTTGAAATTTATTATACATATTTCTATATTGTATTAAATTAACTAAATAAACATCACAACATTATGACAAATAAATATTACAAAACATTTAAGTCACTGCTTATACTTGTAATAATCAGTATCTCTGTTATCGGTGCTGAGTGTGAAAAACTATTGGATAGTATTACCCCGGGCGACGTTAGCGGATCGTGGGTACTCGTTAAAATGGAGGGGAACCTGCAGGATATCTGTCTCGGTGAAACAGCGAATTTTCAGAGCGGAACCGTAACATTGCAATGCCCGAATTCAACTGCAATAACCCGCAGTTATACTTATACAAGTAATGTACTTACATACACAAATTCGGGGTTAATTTATGACGTATCGTTTGGCTCCGTAAACGGTATTGAGAAAATGATTTTCCGCGCCAGAGGTATAGAAAGAGTTCTGACATATAACCGCAATTAAACATTATAAACGAAAAATTTTACAACTATGAAAAAATATATTACAAGTTCGTTGATAGCGGTTATACTAATAGCCGCAGTGATAGCGCTATATATACCCAATAAAGGGTCAGTTGCGCTCAGCTCAGATGCTGGAGTTTCTTCAAAAGGAAATGAATCCATACTGAAAATAAGCGACCTTATTGCTTCAAAAAAAGGCGTTGAAAGTTTCAGTAAGATACGGATTTTCTCTTCCGATAATGCTCCGTTCGGAAATGGAATTACAAAGGGTATAAAACAGTCAGCAAGACTGAAAATAGACAGAGTTGAACTGACAAGAATAATGAATCTGCGCACAAAGAATCTTCTTTTTGAAATTCCGCTCGGCAGCGGAAAGCTTGTTGAACTTGAGTTAACCGAAGTAAAGGTTTTTTCCGACGATTTTTCAGTTAATGCATTATCGGATAACGGCGCTGTACCTGTTAATTACAAACCGGGATTATTTTACAGGGGAATTGTGAAAGGAGATAACTCTTCAATAGCCGCTGTAAGTTTATTCGATAATTCTGTTATGGGAGTAGTTTCCACGAAAGACGGAAATTTCAATCTCGGTCCTGCAGAAGGCGGTGTTAATGACACATATATTTACTATAACGACAGAGACCTTTCCATAAAAAACGACTTTAAATGCGGTGTAGAAGATATAGATTCAAAGTTAATAAAGCCCGCCATAAAAACCAGCGGAATAATGAACGATAACCCGGCGGGAAGACTGCCGGTGAAAATATACTTTGAGGCAGATTACCAGACCTACGTGAACAAAGGATTCAACACTACGAATGTAAGTAATTACATCAGCGGCTTCTTCAATTCAGTCGCACTTATCTATCAAAACGAATATTTACCGGTTCAGATTTCAACGATAAATGTATGGTCAACACCTGACCCGTACATGAATTTAACAGACTCTTACCGTATTCTTCTCCGGTTCGGAGGACGTATAAAAGATAACTTCACGGGTGACCTTGCACAGCTTGTTTCAACAAGGCAGGAAGGGTTCGGCGGAATTGCATGGGTCAGAACAATTTGCGGCAACTTCAATCCGAATGATTCCTCCGGGAGATTTTCATTCAGCGGAATTGACACGAATTATTACTATTATCCTACTTATTCATGGACTATCAATGTGGTGACTCACGAACTCGGGCATAGTTTCGGTTCAATGCACACTCATGCATGCTGGTGGCCTGTAAACAGCGGAGTAATAGGACCTATTGATTCCTGTTATTATGCCGAGGGAGGATGCTTCCAGGGAACAAAACCTGCTATCGGAACAATCATGAGTTATTGTCATTTACAGACACAAGCCGGCGGTTATGTGGATTTAAGGCTTGGTTTCGGCTCAATGCCGGGAGACACGATAAGGCTGAGATATAATCAGTGTTCAAGGTTCGGACAGGTTATTAATTCTTCTGAAAACCCGACAGTTTTCTCGATGTTTCAGAATTTCCCGAATCCTTTTAATCCGGCAACAACAATCAGTTTTGCCGTCCCGGAAAATGCGAGTATAACGCTTAAGATATATGATATAAACGGACGCGAAATAACGACGGCGATTAACAGCAGACTCTATGCAACAGGTGT
>JAPLFI010000015.1 GCA_026390755.1 Ignavibacteriota bacterium | reverse complement strand
AGAAAAAATAAAACCAAATATTATATGATTATGCTTGATAAAAAAATTGTAAATAAATTCGACAAAAAAAACATGTACGCCGTACTGTCGGATTTTCCGATACAGGTATGCAATGCAGTTGATATAGCCTCCGGCGTCAATGTTTCAAAGTTCAACAAAAAGGGAATAAAAAACATTATAATAAACGGACTCGGCGGCTCGGCAATCGGCGGCGACCTTCTGCGCAGTTACGCTTATTACGAAATGAAAATTCCGGTTTTTATTAACCGGAATTACACACTGCCTGCCTTCGCGGATAAAGACACACTTGCCGTGATTTCCAGTTATTCCGGCAATACGGAAGAAACAAATACTGCGTATAAAGAAGCACTTAAACGCGGATGCAGGATTATATGCGTCACGAGCGGCGGCTCGGTTGAAAAAATTGCCAGGAAAAATAAAAACCTGTTTATTAAAATACCGGGCGGACTCCAGCCGCGTTGTGCTATCGGATATTCGTTTTTTTCACTGTTGATATTATTTACTAAACTCGGTTTCATTAAAGATAAATCGGAAGAAATAAACGAAACAGTGATTAACCTCGAAGAAAGCCTTGCCGAATACACAGATCTTTCTTTTGATGATAATGAAGCGCTGATACTTGCAACTGTTATAAAAGGCAAATTACCCGTGATTTATTCTTCGGCTGACGTGTTTGACGTTGTTAACCTTCGCTGGCGCGGACAGATTTCCGAAAACGCGAAAATTCTCGCTTACGGAAATGTATATCCCGAAATGAACCATAACGAACTTGTCGGGTGGAAACTCAACGAAGATATACTGAAAAAAATAATTCTGATTATTTTGCATGACGTTGATGATAATCCGCGCGTGAAACTGAGAATGAAGATTACAGAAAAGATTTACAAAAAATATGCCGATAATGTGATTAAACTTTACAGCGAGTGCGACAGCCGCCTCGCGCGAATATTCGATTTGATATATCTCGGGGACTGGGTGAGCTTTTATCTCGCTATTCTGAACGAGGTTGACCCCACTCCGGTTGATGCTATTAATTACCTTAAAAACGAGTTAGAAAAAATAAAATAATACAAGCAAAGGAGCTTTGGGATTAATGGTGTCACAAGAGTTTCATCTTTATATAGAAAAAGTAAATCGATATTTTTATATTCAGCAATATGAGTAATATTACAGATTCAAACATCAAAGAAGCGACAGATATTATTAAAAGAAACTTTAATATTCTGGATATTATTTTATTCGGAAGTTATGCATCAGGAAAAACAGATGAGAACAGCGATATTGATTTAATTGTCGTATTAGATGATAATGCATACTCAACCGACTATGAATCAAGACTCGGGAAAAGATTAGCTGTTGCCAATAAACTATTCGAATTGAAAAAGAGGGTGCAAATTGACAGCTTAGTATTTACAAAGCCTGAATGGGGAAAATTTAAAGAACTAAACAGTTCACTCAGCAGAGAAATACTTCAAACCGGAATAAGCATTATATGAAAGAAATTACAAAATCCTGGATAGAATTTGCCCAAAGAGATTATAAAGCGGCTAAAGAATTATAGAATGACGAATATTTGGCAAATATAGTTTTGTTTCATTGTCAGCAAACAGTTGAAAAATATTTTAAGGCAATTCCGGAAGAATTTGAAATTAAGATTCCAAGGGTCCATTCAATGTTATTGCTTTACGAAACAATTCCGGATGAGATAAAATCTAAAATAAATATAACAACAGCAGAATTAAATTTGCTTGATGATATATATATTAACGAGAGATATCCTTCTGAGTTAGGAATTCTTTCGGAAGGATATCCTTCATTGACACGAGCAAATGAAATATTTGCAATAGTTGAAAAGGTAGTTTGCGAAACAGAAAAAACTTTT
>JAPLFI010000352.1 GCA_026390755.1 Ignavibacteriota bacterium | reverse complement strand
AGTTTATTGCAGACGTTGATAACGGAGCGATTATGGATTCACTTGCAAAGCATATGCAAATCGGAATATTTTCCACTCCTGAGATTTCAATTGACGGAAACGTGCCGGGCGCTGGACAGAATAAAAATCTGATTAAATTCGGACTTGCAAACAGTAAAGGTAAAATGTACGGACCGGTAAAAATGCAGGGCGGTTACGGTGTTTATCAGATTACGCAGAAAATTTCTGCAGGTTATAAGAATTTTGATTCTGTGAAAACTATGATGATAAAGCCGAAAATACAGGTAGAAAAACGTCTCGCATATTTGATGAAAATGGCAGAAGAGATGAAAGGGAAAACAGCGGGCGGCGATTTGATGAGCCTGCAGACTCAGTATCCTATGTATGTATTTGGTACGGCGGATTCATGCTCGGTCTCGAAGCCCGATCCCAAGATTGGTCTAGAGTATAATTTATTTAATACACTTTACAGTATGAAGCCTGGAGAAATTTCCTCTCCGATAAAAGGTCAGCGCGGTGTTTTTTTAGTGAAACTTAACTGGATAACGCCTTTCGATCAGAATAACTATAATCTGAAATATGCCGAGATAAGAAAAAGTCTCCTTGACATTAAAAAGCAGAATGCCGTACAGGAATGGATGCAGAGCCTTACACAGCGCGCTGAAATCGAAGATAACCGTGAAAAATTCTTGTAAAGAACTCAAATTAATCGTTTGTTAGTATTGTCCCTTTAGGGACAAAATATTTATAGCACCTAAAATTTATAAACCTTCCGTGCCTTTAGGTACGGAACTTGATTAAATAAGTTAAAATAATATGGACCTGAAAACAAAATTAAAAACGAACGATTTCACCGTCGGCATAATCGGACTCGGTTACGTCGGTTTACCGCTTGCGCTCGAATATTCCTCAAAAGGAATTAATGTAATTGGCTTCGACCTTGATGTAAATAAAATCAAACATATTAATATCAGCAAACGCACATACATTAAGCACATTCCGTCGGAGAGAATAAAAACCGAAGTCAACAGGAAAACTTTTTCAGCCACTTCGGATTTCTCAAAACTAAGAATTGCCGACGTAATCATAATCTGCGTTCCAACACCTTTAAACGTGAATCGCGAGCCCGATATAAGCTACGTCCTCAATTCAACCCGCGAAATTGCAAAATATTTAAGAAAGGGACAAATGGTATCGCTTGAAAGCACCACTTATCCCGGAACGACGGATGAGGACATACTTTCAATATTAAGCAAAACCGGTTTAAAAGTAGGGAGAGATTTCTTCCTGTGTTTCTCTCCGGAGAGGGAAGACCCGAATAACCCCCATTATTCCACGTCAACCATACCTAAAGTAGTCGGCGGTGTCACGCGGCAGTGCCTTGATATAGGCGTAATGGCTTATGGTAAAGTTATAAAAAAAATAGTGCCCGTATCCTCGACAAGAGCCGCCGAAGCCACGAAGCTTTTGGAGAATATTTTCCGCTCAATTAATATTGCATTGGTTAATGAATTGAAACAGGTATTCGACCGTATGAATATAGACGTCTGGGAAGTCATACAGGCGGCATCTACAAAGCCCTTCGGATTCATGCCTTTCTATCCCGGACCGGGTTTGGGAGGCCACTGTATCCCGATTGACCCGTTTTACCTCACATGGAAAGCCCGCGAATATGATATGTCAACAAAATTCATTGAGCTTGCGGGAGAAATAAATACTTTCATGCCATTTTATGTAGTCGAGAAAGTGATACATGCATTGAACGATAACTACAAATCCATAAAAGGTTCGAAAATACTATTACTCGGCTTAGCATACAAGAAAGATATTGACGATTTAAGGGAATCGCCGTCGCTGAAGCTCCTCGAGATATTGCAGGAGCATGGAGCAGTTGTTGATTACAATGATGACTATACAACGAGCATTCCGAAAGTTCGTAAATACAATTTCAAAAAACATTCCGTTAAGCTGACAGCAAAAGTTGTTTCTAAATACGACCTTGTACTGCTTGCCACTGACCACAGTTATTACGATTACGGAATGATATTAAAGCACGCAAAAATAATTGTGGATACGCGCAACGGATTCGGGAAATACAAAAGTAAAAAGATTTTCAAAGCATAAAACTTTTATAATGCTTTAATAGGAATTGGACTTTTCTTGTTTTAAATAAGGATAATTTTAAGACAAGGAAGGGATACAAAAATGTCAAAAAGACTTCATATTACTATCAATTATTTTCAATACAAGACAAGCAAACTTTACACTTATTTCAATATTTCAGTTCCGGCAAATTCGCGGTTATAAGCGAGCAGTTGCGTAATGAAATCATACTTCGATGTTTTAGCTGAAATAATTTCTGAAATTATCACACCCAGTCCGGGACCGAGCATAAATCCCTGTCCGCACATTCCTGCGGCAAGGAAGAAATTCGACGGCTCGTTTGTGAATCCTACAATAGGGAATCCGTCTGGCGTCATCGGATAGAGCCCGCGCCACGTGCGGCGGATGCGGAGATT
>JAPLFI010000559.1 GCA_026390755.1 Ignavibacteriota bacterium | reverse complement strand
GCTATTCCGCTCTGTTTAATCCAGTTGATTCCTCCGTTTGAAGTGCCTGTTATCAATCCTGAATCACCGGTTATCCAGCCGTATGATGAATCGGCGAAAAATACCCTTGAAAAATTATTACCAAAAGAAGATTCCTGTTTAGTCCAGTTGTTCTGAGGATAAATTAAAGATGTATTTAATAATAAACTAAATAATGAAATAACAAGTAAATTAAAACATGCGACTCTCCCCCAGCTTGTCATTCCGAACTTGTTTCGGAATCTAAATCGAATAAAAACGAAATCCTGGGGTACACTCTGGGTCAATATCTGACCCGGAGTGTACCCCGGGATAACAAAATCAGGCTTTATGACCCCCGATTCAACTTCCAATATTTGCATAAATGCTATTTATCTTTTTGCGGAACGCCGTTGTTTGTCGCAGTGTCCTTGTTCAGGTTTGGATTCTTTCCAATGGGAACTTCTATACCGGTATTGCTGCATTTTTCTTTATCCTTATCGCATTTCTCTTTCCCGCATTGCTTTTTGCAACAGCAGGAACCGCATTTTCCCGAGTCGCCCGGATTAACCTGTACCGGAGTGACCTGCTCAGGATTAACTCCGCTGTTGCTGTTACCCTGCATTATTGAATCTTTAGATAAAAGGTTATTCCCGGTATTGCTTCCTGCTGATAATACATAAGAAACGGAAAGGATTCCCAGTCCGGTAAAAATTACTATTAATGCAGTCAGTAAAAATTTGTTTTTCATTTTTTTATTTTGTTATTATCGAATTTATATGAGTTAATTTTTTCTCAAACCTGTCTTTTTGTTCCGGTGTTAAAGCAGGTTTTAATTCTATAAAAAGTGAATCAAGCGCATTGTACATTTTTCTGTTGTTATCCATTTCAATTAAATATGCTCTTTCGGAAAATTTGTTAAGAGAGCTGTCGAACTGTTTTAATTGTTCTTCGTCTATTTTAATTAAATGTATGGCTTTTTGTTTAAAGTAATCTTTTGTGGGAGCAACAATTAATTTATTACTCCTTTTACTGTAAAATAGTCCCGGCGCCAGAACTCCGATAACAATTCCTATTATCAGAGTGCTCACCAGCATTAATATATATTTCCTTTTCATTATATTATTTAATTAAAAGTTATCGAAAAATATAGAAGAAATCTCATTTGCAGGGAAATATTCTTCTTCTGCCGGATTATTAAACAAAGACAGATTGTCTGTTGTGTATAAAAGTATAAACAGCGCAATAATAAACGCTATACCTGTATAAGCGAACTTTTTGAAGAATTTGGAAATTGCAATATCCAGCGTAATATCAAAGATATTCTCTTTTGCTTTTTCGCTGTCAATTTTATTCATAACGCTTTCCGTAAAAAAGGCTTTCGGCTCAATTTCATGTTTCGTATTTAAAGCGTCATAAGTCACTGAAAAATCAGAATATAGCACGGAGCACTCTTCACATTTTGTGATATGCTCTTTAAATTCACTCTCCTTTTCCGGAGTTAATTCATTTTCTATGTATCTGATAACTGATTTATTTATTTCTTTGCAATTCATCTTATGTTTGTTTTTATATATTAGACACGAAGATACTGAAAAACCTTCGGTTTAAAAATGTAATTTTTAAATATGCTATTTTCAATAATATATTTAATAACATCTGTAAAGAAAATCACATTTTTAGCTCTTTAACGCCGTAGGCGTAACCTTTAATCTTTTTAGCTCTTTAACGCCGCCCGCGTTCCCAGTAATTTTTTAGCTCTTTAACGCCGTAGGCGTTACCTGTTAATAGAACGAGGTTAACCACCCCACCCCCCCCGTCCGTCATTATTCTTCAACCATTTTTTTGTTTTATATGCTCTTTAACGCCGCACGCGTTCCCAGTAATCTTTTAGCTCTTTAACGCCGTAGTCGTTCCCAGTAATTTTTTAGCTCTTTAACGCCGTAGGCGTTACCGGTAATCTTTTAGCTCTTTAACGCCGTAGGCGTTACCTGTTAATAGAACGAGGTTAAACACCCCCCCCCGTCCGTCTTTGCGTCTCGGCACTTATACTGTTCTTATAAATAATATGAAAATATTTCTTTAAACTAATTTTTTAAATTCATTCAACAATAAGCCTGCTTGCCTGATAATTGTTCTTAAAGTTCCTTTTGCAAGTTCCTTATGGTTTGGAATAGTTAATCTTCTAAAAAGGGTAGTTTAAAAGGGGGGATAGGTTCATTATGTTTTTTCAGACTTTCAAGATAACCTTTAATGGCATCTTTTGAATTTTCTATTGCTTCATTTCTTGTCTTTCCTTGGGATATACAGCCTGGCAATGCAGGAACTTCTGCAACAAACTCACTATCTTCATCCTGCTCGATTAATATTCTGTATTTCATATTTTTAAATTATCATAAAATAATAAGAAATCTTTTTGATTAATATAAACAAAAAACTTGAGATTTATTATATAGAATAATAATGGATTACCTGCCCATTGACTCATAATAAAATATAACCAAAGTCTGAATTTACTAAGACAGTCATTATCTGATTAGAAATTCAAACGGTAGCAGTTACCTTATAAATCTTTGGACAATAGAGCGCGGTGGCAATTTTCGGATTAAGCTCCAAAACCCCCGAAACTGCAAACTAAAATAATGGAAGAAAAAAATAAACGATTCAATTAATGCGACGTTTCACCGATTTTAGTACAGTATTAATTACATTTAAACGCCGGATGCGTTGCATATTAATAGAAAGCACAAAAGTGCAAATAATAGAGAATCTGCTAAACATTTGCATAACCTTATTATGGTTTGTAATTTTATATTTATTGTTATGTTACATTTTTATAAATGGTAAAAAATCATGTATTAAATCGTATATGTAATTACCTAAAAGCTCAGAAAATATAAAACCAATTAGAAATGTAATCACAATTGCAGTGATTGGATTTTTTTTAAACCAGTCTTTTAATTTATAGTACCTGCCTATTTTTAATTTATTGATTGCCTTTTGTAGGTCAGCCAAAAAGTTTTTTGGAAGTGCCATAGCTGTTAGTAAAGTAAGTGCCGCTGGGCTTAATATCGGTTGTCTGAAAAACATTGCAATTTGCGGTTTGTAAAGACACTTGTCGAACAAACAACCTGTTGCGTTAATTTGCATCAACTCATTTGCTTGTTGATAAAGTCCATTGTATGAAACAAAGATCGC
>JAPLFI010000422.1:4037-6606 GCA_026390755.1 Ignavibacteriota bacterium | reverse complement strand
TTCCAAGTAAATAAGTACCCGGATTGAATCTGTAAAATCCGCTTGTGTTGAACGTCAGTATGTTTGCAGATAATACCGTGCCGCTCAGGAACGACGTTGTTGTCATTGCCTGATAGCCGTTTGCGTTACTGATATTCGGATTGGCGCTTACCATCGGGTTGTCGGCTTTCACCGTCAGTACGCCCGCAGGTACGGTCGTGAAGTTTATTCTTATGTTACATGCGCCCGGTCTCCAGAACTTTCCCGTCGGGACTACTGCATTCAGGTCAAACATAAAGAATCCGCCCACAAGCCTCGGGTTCACAAGCGTGAAAGTTACCTTTGGCTGTGTATATCCCTCTGTGAGAAATACAACCGCTAAAAGCAGAATTAAAAATAATTTTTTCATTTTGTTTTTTATTTTATGTTTTTTAAAATTATCCGTTCCCGGCGAAAACCGGGAGCGGAAGTTGTTTTATATTAGTTTAATTTATTTTCTGTTCTTTTGAATGTTTCTTTCTTATCTGATTCTCCGTTGAGTTTAAAACGTTTTTGAATTTCTTCAATTACTCTTTCTTTTTTGATATTTCCGGGCAATTGAACATCGAGCGTTGGGATGGCTTTACCGAGTCCGAAATTAGCAATAATTATCGGAACATCGAGCGCGTCAACTGACTCATCTCCGTTGAAGTCGCAACTTAAATATCCGGAATTTCCGAACTGGGTAATAAATACTCCAACATCAAGAGCATCAATAGATCCGTCCCTGTTACCGTCACCGCCGTAAAGCACCCAAACAGACCCAACCTGTTTCATATTATCGCCGAATGCTTTGTTTGCCGACGTAGTGAAATCATAATTAACTGCAATGTTTGTTACAAATGCTTGAGGAAGTTTGCTCCATGTTTCGAGATGGTTTCTGTGATTTACTACAATGTAATAACTTGCATTCGGAGCTTTTGTAAAATTCACTGAATATGTACCCGAAGTTGAGAGAAATCCTTTAGCGCTGTCAATAAAAGCAAACGGTGTAAAGATATTAGCAAGATATACAGTGGTTGTATCTGATACCTGCGTTGAACCGTCCCAGAAACCTTCGAGATAAACTTTCAGGTTAAGCTTTAGTTTCTGAACAGTGCGGAAGTTCCATACTGCTGAATATGGTCCTGTTCCGCCTGCGTTAGTTGCGTTTACTCGCCAGTAATATTGAGTCAGACCGGTTAGTTTGTTTGCAGGAATATTTACCTGTGAGGGAACAACTCCGCTTGTATCCCAAAGTATTGTATTGAATAATTGGTCCGTTGAGACCTGAATCCGGTATGATGCGGAATATTGAACATCATTCCAATCGAGCAAAGGTGAAAGCGAAACACCGGTTGCATTATTTGCGGGCAATAAAAGAACCGGCGCTATCGGTATAGAAACAATTGTTGTAAATTTCCAAACACTGCTGAATGCCGCCCATCCAATTTGGTTTTTTGCTTTTACACGCCAGTAATAATTTGTGAGATTGCTTAATCCTGTTACTGATTTTGTGGTATCGGTTAATGTTGAATCTCTTCCTGTTACTGCGGCGAATGTTGAGTCAGTTCCGTATTCTATCCAGTAGTTTGATACGGTATAAGGATTATATTCATTAAGCCGAGTGACCGGGTTTTGCTCCTTCTTCAGATTAATTTTCTCCTGTTCCATGAACAATGTCTGGTCAAGCGCTTTTCTCCAGACGAAGGTCAGGTTCACGGGCTGATTTATTGCATTGTTTGCGGGTGAGAGGAGCGTAACCGCAGTAGGTGTTCCAAGCGTCCGGAAATTCCAGACGGATGAATATACGCCCGTACCGGCAATATTTCCTGCATTTACCCTCCAGTAGTAAGTCGAAAGAAGATTTAATCCTGTCACTGTTCGCAAACTGTCAGTAAGTGTTGAATCGTTTAATACTAAATTATTAAACAACGAATCTGTTGCGAGTTGTAATTTGTATGCCGTTGCATAAGCGGATTTTCTCCATTGCAGTATAAGAGAGAGCTGATTGCCCGTGCTTCCGTTCAGAGGCGAGGACAGTATAGGAGCCGCGGGAACTGCCGGTATCGTGGTAAATTTAAACCATGCCGAAAAGTTGCCCCAGCCGAGTTCATTCTTAGCTTTCACTCTCCAGAAATAGCTTGTCAGGTTGCCCAATGATGTTACTGATTTTGTTGTGTCGGTCAGAGTAGAATCCCTGATTATTAAATTTGTAAACGAACTGTCGGCGGCAAGTTCAAACCAGTAATTTGATACTGTATTCAAAGTGTGCAGAGTCTTCGGATTGTTAAAAATGTTTTGAGCGAAATTTGTCTGGTCGGTTGCTTTTCTCCATAAGAACGTCAGATTAACAGGCAGGTTAACGGCGTTATTTACAGGATATGAAAGAACTACCTGTCCGGGAACCCCGATTGTGTTGAACGTAAAAGTCGTACTGAAAGCGCCCCATCCAGCGTCATTTTTAGCCCTTACTTTCCAGAAATAGTTCAATAAAGGCGTCAGGTTAACAATCGCTTTGACGGAATCTGTCAGCAGAGAATCGTTAAGTATAATATTTGAAAACCCTGCA
>JAPLFI010000422.1:0-4003 GCA_026390755.1 Ignavibacteriota bacterium | reverse complement strand
TGCGGCTTACTCCAGACTAAATTCAGGTTCAGCGGATTACCCGTTGAATTATTAGCGGGCGTAAATAATGAGGGAGCCGCCGGCAAAGCAATTATTGTTGTGAACTTCCATGCACTGCTGAATTCCAGCCATCCGTTCCCGTCCTTTGATTTTACCCGCCAGTAATAGTTTGTAAGGTTTGAAAGCGATGTAACTGATTTTGTAATAGTTTGTAAGGTTTGAAAGCGATGTAACTGATTTTACGGTATCGGTTAATGAAGAATCGCTTATAACAATATTTATGAACGAAGTATCAGTTGCAAGTTCAAAACGGTAGTTTGAAATTTCGTTCGGACCGTAATTATTTCTTATTATTCCTGCATTAATGTTTTCAGGTGTATTAAACCCTGATTTCAATAATACCCCCGAAGCCCGCAATACCTTGTCCGTTGCTTTAAACCATTTAAAAGTAAGGTTTACGAGCTGTCCCGCGGAATTATTCAGCGGATTATTCAGTGTAACATCGCCTGTTGTAAGCGCAAGCTGGCTCAGGCTGTCGAATACTATGGACGGGAACTGGGAAGGTGTTGAGCGGAAATACATATCGGCGCCTGTTAGCGGCGTTGTTACTATGTTCCACCTCAGAGTGCCAATTAAATATGTGCCTTCCGTGAAAACATAAAACCCATAAGAGTTGAACGTCAGAATGTTCAGGGCGATTGCTTCTCCGCCTGCAAGTGATGTAGTTGACATCGGAAAGTAACCGTTGGCATTGCTTATGTTCGGATTTGCGTTGAGTACGGGGTTATCTGGCTTTACTGTCAGAGCGTTTGCCGGCGTTGACGTAAAATTAACACGTATATTGCTTAGACCCACGCTCCATGTTTGACCTGCTCCTATCGTTGCGTTAAGGTCGTACAGATAAAACGAACCCGATATCCTCGGATTAACAAGCGAGAGTGACAGTTTTTGCTGTGCCTGCATTCCGTTTACTGATATCAGCAAAAGTAAAGATAATACAATAAGTTTTTTCATTATAGGAATTTAATAATTTTAGTTTTGTTTGTTTTCTGTATTTTTGAATGTCTCTTTTTTATCTGATTCTCCGTTGAGTTTAAAACGCTTTTGAATTTCTTCGATTACTTTTTCCTTGAAATTTTTTCCCAGCATCGAAATTCAAAGCGTAACGAGAAATGAATTTATTATACAATGAATGACTTGAGATGGTATTAGATTTGGACATAGAAATAATAAAAGGGGTGACTTGCTTGCCCAGGGATCTTTGTGTTTCCATATTGTACATTTTTGATTAACAGTTACGAGTTAATTAATTTGCCAGGAATTATCATCCCCTGCTCTGTTAAAAATAGTACGCATTGAGAAACATAGGCAAAGAAATTGATTGAATCAACGGAAATATTTAGGAGTGTTAAGTGATTAAGTGTTAAGTGTTAAGCAGGGGGAGTGGTTGACATTGTTCTATTAATAGGTAACGCCTACGGCGTTAAAGAAAGAAGAGCGAAGAGCTGTTTTCTTAGAACCGATAATATTTTTTCTTTAACATTATCCGTTTGTTAAAGATATTTAGTTGTTCAGTTTTTAGACGGAATTAACAGCGAGCATTTATATAGTACTTCCGGGTCGAAATCTGCCTCGTTTTCCCATTCGACGGTGTCAAAGACTAAACGAACTTTGTTAAATTTAGAAACATCTTTTAATTCTTTAAAAATACCAATCTCAAGATATGGCTTCATATCAAAAAGTCGTTTTTCACCATTATTAAAAGTTAGAATCAAATTATAATTTTCAGCAGGAATTACTTTTTTAATTACCGGACACATATTTTTATTTTAAGGGTTCAATTGCAAAAGGTTTTTCACCATTCTGACATAATTTCCAATTTGCTAATAATTCTTCTCTGTGAATTTCAATCCAAGCATTAACTAATCTATTTTGTTTTGCCGGTAATTCTCCATCAATAACATCGCAATTTATAATATCAATAATCGCCTTAAAATCTTGATAATATACGTGAATATGGGGAGGGTTATGTTCCTTTGGAGCATAATACATCCTGATAATTATTCCATAAAACATTGATAATGTCGGCATAGTGCATTAGTCTTTTCGCAAATATACTATTCCCAAAGAACTGATTCAAGTTCAAATATATCTTTAGATAATCATCTCATTGTGTTTTATACTTTGAATAAATTCTTTTGTTAACATCAAATATACCGCGCCCAAAGGCAAAGGGATTGATTATGCTAACCCGGGTTTAAGCTTATAGCTTGGCACTCATTTTATCATTAACATTTTGATGATTTAATTATAAGTGCCGGCGCCTACGGCGTTAAGAACAGAAAGAAAACGAAGAGCGGTGTGGTTGACATTGTTCTATTAATAGGCAACGCCTACGGCGTTAAGAACAGAAAGAAAACGAAGAACAGGAGAGCAAATAATTATACCTTGAGTGAATAAAAACTAAGAACTTTTTTATGACCCGTAAGCGTGTACACCGGTTAAAATTTTGCAGTAGTTGTAAAAAAATCCGAAGATTTCACAGTGATATTTTTCTACTCTGCATCATTAAATTCAGCATGATCGTCATAAATTTCTTTCGTTCTGCCAAACAGCGAAATTATTTTACCACTTAATAAACCTGCAAGAATTGCTATAACTACTGTAATTAAAATTCCTTTCAACTGGGCACTCGCATCAATGCCATCAACGACTACGATAGCGGACAGACCTCCGAATATACCGGGTAAACCATGAAGATTTGATACGCCGCAAGAATCTATAATCTTATGATATTTTTGTTGTTTGTCCTGTAGTATTGCAAATCCGACCGTTGAAATAATTCCGGCAATAACTCCAATAATCATCGCCTGAGTGTGGGAGGCGAAATCGCAAGTTGCACCAATAGCAACACCACCTGCAAGCG
Source organism: Ignavibacteriota bacterium (assembly GCA_026390755.1). GTDB lineage: Bacteria > Bacteroidota > Ignavibacteria > Tepidaquicellales > Tepidaquicellaceae > JAPLFI01. The sequence continues at coordinate 1,077 of JAPLFI010000422.1, read as the reverse complement.
CGGCATTGGCAATGTCGGCAATACTGACTTTTCCTCTTATTGACACGGAAGTAATATAGGTCGCGATTGTGGAGCCGCACAACGCGAGGAACACATTAACAACGGTATGAGGGATTGCAGAAACCGGAACGAGCGCGGCACAAAAACTTGGCCAGAATACCCACAATACCATACTTCCCAAAACCGAATATTTATCAGTCGTTGCATCTGACACAATCGGAACCTCCATATCTTTTTTTGTTGTTAAAGAGATAGCGGCGGCGATTCCAAAAAGCGCTCCAAATGCGTGAATTACTATTGAGCCTCCGGTATCGGCAACTTTTCCTACAAAATGAAAATAATCGTTAGCAACTATCAATTCATTTAATATATAAAATGGTATGAATAATAAACCGAGAATCATATATTGATAAATTTTTATCCTTCCTAAAATTGCTCCGGCGGCAATCAGCAAACTGGCGCCGCTAAATTCAGCAAGTATTAATTGTTCGATTTCTCCCCTGGCTTCAAAAATCCCGAGTGACTTAAGCGCCATATATATCGGCAATGAAATACTTACCAATAAAAAAGTTGCAGTTAACGCAGAACGTCCATATTTTCTAATAAATACCATCAGAAAACCAAATCCAATCAATAACATCGCCATGATATGAATTGCCCTGTCATATTGCTGAACGTGCAGTATAGACGTAAGGTCAGTACTTTCGATTTTTTGAGCAAATAAATTAACTGCAGAACAGAGTGAGAAAACGGTTGTTAACACAATTTTGGAAATAATTTTATTCTTTTTCATAAGTAATATTGAGTTTAACAAAATTGAGAGATTCAATTTGAAGATTCAAGTCAGTGTTTTTAATATATTTTAGTTGACACAGCGGAATGGCAAACTGATACTGAATTATTTCAAGTATCAAAATACTATCTCTTTATTAAATCGTTGTATGTATAGATTCCGCCCTCGAATTTAATTGCAGACGGCGTTGTGACTCCGTCAATTGTCTGTCTTGCTTCGATGTGCAGATGCGGTTCGAGTGAATTCCCGGAATTTCCCGCATCGCCGATATAATCTCCTGCTTT
>JAPLFI010000551.1:17080-20200 GCA_026390755.1 Ignavibacteriota bacterium | reverse complement strand
GGCAGGCATTTTCGGCACAAAGCATCACGCCACCTGAAAACGGGAAGTGCCGTATCTACAGCCGTTAATTATGTGTGCACGGGTCAAAATTAAATCTGGCTGACCTTCTGGAATATATAAAGGATTTCATGAGAATTTCATACAAGGGCTTTTATGAAAAGCAAAAAGACGAGGTAGTTCCGATTTAGCACTTCGTTATTTCATTATTCTTTATCCTTGAGGAATATCGCTTTCTAATCTCCGCCAGCCTTTTTTCTCTTAATTCGGGATTCTTTTCATACTCTTCACGATGCTTATTCCGAATATCGCGCATCATTTTTACCGAATCAAAATCTTTTTTAGTCTTCATCATCGCTGAATTTTAAAATTTCTCTGGGAGTTCGGATTTCTAACAACGTAAATTTTTTGTACCATAACGTTAAAATATAGCAAAAATCATAAATTAAAAATATACTGTTAATTTCGTTTGAAATTTGTCGAATTCACATCCGCCCCCTTATTTATAACTATCCGAAATTTCTTTTGATTTTGAAAGCAGTGTATCAATAAGGCTCTGAGGCTTCAGCACTTTCACGTCTCCGCCCCATCCCATTAACCATGAAATGAATTCGTATGAAATTCTAACTTTCACCTTCATTATATAATGATCCGGTTTTTCTGTAATATCCTGAGTTTCAATGTACAGTTTATTCTCAAGGTCACTCCCTATTTCTTTCGGAAAACGGAGTACAACATCTTCCGGCTCTCCGCCGGCATAAACACCCCAGACGGTGCTGAAATATTCCGCCATATCGGGATATTTTTTAATTTTGGATTTTTTATGGACACTGATTTCCTGAATTCCGGTATCTGAAATAGTGTCGCTGGCGAACCTGATTCCGGCAATCTTCTCAAATGAGTAAAACCGCAGTTTGTTTTCATCGTCATTCTCAAATCCTTCAAGCTGAATGCTTCTGTAGAATCGCTGTATTCTGACCGGAGTAACGCTTTTCCATACAGGTTTCGTATCTGATTCCTTAAGGTATTCTATCTCAAGTATCTCGCGGTTATTTATCGCTTTCAGTATTTTCACAAAAACCATCATCGTTCTGTCTTTGTGCCGGTCTGCGTAAGCGTTTTTCCGGGAGTTCGCTTTGTTGAATCGCTTTTTTATCAGTTTCAGGTTCTTAATTGTATCATAGCGGTTAAGTGCAAGGTAAACGCATAGCATTTCATTGTACACCACCTCGGGAATCTTTTCAATAGTATATTTCCTTTTTGCAGAATGAATGTTTACTCCCATTTCCCTGAGGAATGCCGCATCGCGGCGTATAGTCTGTACGCTCACGTCGTCAAAATATTCCGATAGGTCATTTTCCGAATATGTACCTGGATTTTCAAGAATCAGGGCTGTCATCTCAATACGCCGAAGCGTATCATTATTGAGTGCATTATTCATATCACGATTCATAAAAAATTAGCAGTGCGTTTAAATAACTTATAGTAATTTAAGAATAAATAAGGTAAAAAATGAAGACAAAAATCACCGTAGGAAGACTTCAGGGTAATGTTACTAATCTGGTCGTGTTATTCGATATTGTTTCTATCATGCATTAATACTTTCTTCATTGATTCTCCATGTTTAATTATTTCATCTTTGCCCCAATTTGTTTCTTTCATCATTATCCTTTGCTTAATACTGTCGATTGATGTACTGTTGAGGTAATGTTCCTTTTTAGCCTGTGGCATGTAATTACTTAATATTGAATTTTTACTTCTGCTTATTAGGCAAAGATTGCCAAAATTGTCCAACAAGTCATTATCAATTTTCTCATTCCCTTCTATTGGATTTTGGGGGTAATAGTGTTCAACTGAACTTCTAAAAGTAAATTCAAAATCACTGTATTCTGACTCTTTTTTCCAAAGTAAATAGTCTAAGTAATTAAATATAAAATTCTCAATCGCTGTTCCTTTATTAAGCAACCCTTCATTAATATCAGTATTTAATTGAATTCCGTTATTTGTGTAAATTATTTCATAATAGTCTATTTGTTTGTTCGAAATAAACCTGTCGTAAAGAAATGCTTTTGTTAAATTCTCAAGATAGATTTTGTAATTATTAGAATTAATCGATGGTGTTTCGAATACATATTTTAATGCTGCATTTAGCCAGTGCTTATAAACCAGTGTTGGAGTTGAAACATGAAACATTGAAAGCAGCATTAAAATGGAACGGTTTTCACTTTCATTTTCTGTTGATTCACCGAAAGTATTTACGTAACTGACTTTTTTGCTGGCATACCATCTTAATTGTTTCAAACTCCATCTATCAGTACCTTTTAAAAATTCTCTCTTAATAACGTATTTATCAAATAAAAATTTGCATTTCAGTAGATTGAAACCAAATAACTTGACAAATTCAGTAACCTTTTTACTATCACTGTTCTTCAAGTACGGATCAAACAGTTCAATTAGCCGTTTATCATCTAATGGAATATCTTTTTTTGTTTGAATCCTTAAAACATGAAGTAAAAAATTTGAGAAGTTAATAACTGTATTAAATCTATCCGGAGTATCTTCGTCTTCGGGTTTTGGTTCATTTATTTGAGGCAAATTAATTAGATGCTCAAGTGTTTGCTCAGTTGCATCAAGAGTAGATTTTTCATTTTTTTTCAAACGTGATAAATTATCCGTAATATCTTCAATGTCTTTGCAATTTAAGGTATTCCAGTCATTATTGCCAAAGATTACATTTCTTTGTTCAACACTAAATCCATATTGAACGTATTTTTCAATATTAGAACAGGCTTCCCATATTAGATTAAAGGAATAACTTAGGTTTTCGTCATTCTTAAATATTTCTAAACAGTTGGCTTTTAATATTTCATGTTTTTCCAGTTGCTCTCCTCTGTTATTCATTATTTCAAAATAATGGTTCAAATCAGTATCCTTCGGTACAGAAACACGTAGTATCAAAACCTTTTCAAGTAAATAATTACAGAACTGATCTATAGTTTGATTATTATCATTTAATATTCGCTTCAGAGCTTTTTTTGAATCTTCATATGCTTGTTTGATTGCAGTGTTGTATTCCTTAAAATCTAATTCAACATTTGAATAAATTGCTTGTAAAGTGTCAGT
>JAPLFI010000551.1:9708-17050 GCA_026390755.1 Ignavibacteriota bacterium | reverse complement strand
TCTATTTCCGAAATGTTCTTGTAATTGTTCTTTATAGCGCTCAATAAAATTATTAAAGTGGTTAATCGTTGTTGTCCATCGATGGTTTCAAAAACAATGTTATTTGCCTCTTTTCTATTAAATACGACGAGTGTTCCGATATAATAATTGGAGTTAGATTCCTTTTTTGAAAAGTCTACTATATCCTGGATCAATTGTGTTACTTCCGGCTCACTCCAAGCATAATTCCTCTGGTAAATAGGAATAACATATTTCCCGGTGCTTAAAAGATCTTTTATGTTGAGTTCTGTAATATTATTTGCCATCGTAATAATTCATTTTTTTAAATAATGCAAGAATGCTGTCCGTTTTTGTTGAGTTGTTTGTATTTAAATTATCTAACTTGATATTTAAAATATCGTTTGGATGAATTGCCTCCCTGATTATTTTGAAAATCTCTTTATTAACCTCATTCTTTCCCAACGCATAATTGTCAATAGATGCAACTTGTACTGCTTGCATTTGGAGCCTTAACGTATATACCCAAATAAAGATTTTCTCAATAGCTTTTAGAATGTATTTTGTCCCAAATTTATCAAGATAGTATATCAAACAGCAGTCAAATAAAACCTTCACATATTTATCCCCGGTTCTATTTCTCCCTTCATAATTAGAAAGTACAGATAATATTTCTTGTGAAAGAGTATTTATATCAATGTTTGGTTTTGAAAATTCTTTTGCGATTTTAGGTAATTCGTTCGTATTTATGTTGTCTATCATCGTTTTATAATATGAAATCATTTCAAAAAACCGCTTGCCATTAATAATAACTTGATCAATTTGAAAAGGATATTGAAGTTGTTTGTTATCAATGTTTCTATGAAATTCGTTATTGTAATGTTCTGTATAAAAATGACCTATTCGGAATAATTGAGAAAAAGGATAATTCTCTTCACTATCTGGGCTTATCCCTTTAAATATATCTACTTCTTCTTTTGTGAAATATCGAGCTGAGTGGCCTTTTGACCAATTTCTAATCCGATATAAATAAAGGCTGAATAAATTTGCCAATTCTTGAGTTTCCATTGTTTCCCATGTTGATACGCTTTTCAACTGATCGTCAGTTGATAAATGTGCCATTTCTCTTAAATGAAATGCCTTTAGTAGATCATGAGGTTCCAAGTCTTTTCCTCTTGAATTCTGAGAATCAAAGAACTGAAAAGCCTCTGAAATATCGGAAAGTACTACTTGTACTATTTCGCATTTATAGAAAAAGAAATAAATTGAATGTTCGTCAAATTCACGAATTCTTCTTTCTATTTCGTTGTAATTATTCTGAATATTAAATTTGGAAATGTCATTGGTAAAGGATAAGTTTAGTAATTTTGTAGTGTAATTGATTTGCTTTACTTTTGGATTTATTTTTTGTAATATGTTGCTTTTGTTTTTAATAATCGCATAAGCAATTAGTGTGAGTGTTATTGATCTTTGCTGTCCATCCACAATATTCAAAACATTACCAGTATCCTTATTTTCTCTGTGAATTACCAAAGTGCCTAAACGGTATGCCGATTTCTTCTGATTTAAAATAATATCATCGATGAGTTGGTTTACATTTTTTGTTGACCATTTATAGGGTCGTTGATATTTTGGCCGTTGCAAATTATCTGTTAACAAGAGATCTTTAACAGTAATAATATTTTTTTCTAATGATGACATACTAATCCCTTATGATTTAAAAAAAGTTATCCAATTAGAAAATATATCCTTGAATTGCTCAATGAAGAAGTATGTGCTATAATTATATTTATGTATTCTACATCTTGGTATATCACTAACAACCCCATTATAATTCTTTTTTCAATGGTATAAAGTATTATTTCTCAAAATAATATTATAATACAAAGAATCTTAAATAGTTACAAGTACAGTTTATATGCAAATATTGAGAATAGAAATATAATATTAATATATTAGTACAGAAATATTTTATTAACAAAGTATATATTATTTCTTTTAACAATGAAATAGTCATCCGATAATCTTATTTTCCCTTAACACTTATCATTAAACACGTAACGGTATAATATTATGCTCAAAAATAAATCACAGATTGCAAGATTAATTTTCCTCGACGATGTTATTTCCCGTGGTCACTATCCGTCAAAAAAGGAACTCGCAAAGGAATATCAGGTCAGCCAGAAAACCATCCAGCGTGATATTGACTATATGCGTGATTTCCTTAAAGCCCCCGTCGATTTCAACCGTAAGCGCGGTGGATATTATTACACAAATCCGAAATTCAAACTTAGTCCTTTAACACTAAATGAAAATGATTTCTTTGCAATAGCTGTTACGGATCGTATTATGGAACAATACAGCACAACTCCTTATGCTGAATATTTCACATCATTCTATAATAAGCTCTCGCTCCTTTTCGATGATAAAATAACCATAAAATCGAACGAACTGAAAGATGTATTAAGCTTTGAGTTCGGTTCTGTTAGGGAGATAAACAAAAAGATATTCTCCGAAATCGGTAAAGCCATACTTAAACAACTAACTCTTGAAACAGTCTATGTCACGGGACACTCAGGAAAAGAAAGCACCCGGAATATTGACCCGTATCATTTACTTAATAAAAATGGCGACTGGTATTTAATCGGTTTCTGCCATAAATCCAAATTCGTAAAAATATTTGCTGTTAGCAGATTCAATAGCGTTAAAGCTACAAAAGCGGATTTCACTGTTCAGGAAGCATTTTCTGTCAAAGAATATTTTAAGGACAGTTTTAGCATATACGAGAGCAAAAATGTTTACGATATCATCCTCCGTTTTTCAAAGGAAGTTGCTTTCTACATCAAAGAGAAGCAGTGGCACTCCTCTCAAAAAATAAAAGAACTCAATAACGGCGAACTTGAGGTCCGCATGCGCCTCAATCACTTCGATGAAGTAACATACTGGGCTCTGTCTTTCGGAAAAGAATGTACTGTCATCGAACCGAAGGAACTACGTGAGATAGTCCTTCGGGAGCTAAAAGGAGCAATAGGGAAGTATTAGGTGTCCCGGGGTGTCCCGTGAACCCTGACAATCGCTAAAAACATACTGCTTTTGCAGTTTTCACACTTTCAGCTCCTGATATTCATGCCCGTTTGCGGAAGTCAGCTGTCTATCCATCTCAATGGACATCCGTTGTCCATCATCACTCCTATATTTGTATTATATAGTTTTTCATGGTATTGGATAACTCAGATAAATTGACCGGATCCCGCCATATTAAAATCAGAAGGGGCTATTTAAGAAAATGGTTATTTATTTTATTACCGGTTTGATACAAAACCTGCTTGCAACTCTGGGTTTCAAAGCCGCCCAGCACAACAGGTATTTACTGGCAAGTGGTTTAACATTTTTAATAATGTTTTTAGGCTATTACATAATAGCTGAAATCGTGGTCGCGGCGGATTCATATCCGTTATTCGTGTTTTCGCTCGGCAATGCTGTCGGATGTTATCTCGGAATGAAATTATTTAGTAAAATTAAAATATAACATTATGAGCTTCAATCCTGATCAGCTTTACTCGGAAAAATTGTCTAAGCGGCTTTACACTATGCAGAATTGTGCTTTCAAATTCATTCTCATTGTGTTCGGTATTATAGCAGCAATATTTTATTTTACGTTTTGGATTCTTGTTTTGTGGTAGTGTGCAGGCAATTTAATTAAAGAAAACCACAGCTTAATTTAGGAAGGGGTATCATAATCCTAATATCATGATACCCCCCGCACGCTCTTAATAAGTAATACTAAAACCCCAGCGCCTTTCCTTCCGCCTGCTTTTTGTAAAATCCTTTGTAACTTGAGTTCAGATAGTTTTGTAAATCCGATTTCGAATATTCAGGATTCATTTTAGTCATTATCTTTAACTGCTTTATAAGGTTTACTATAAACGCACCCGTTACTTTTTTTGAATCCATTAATTTCAGAATGCTTTCATCAAACAGTGATATAATGCATTCGTCATCGGTTCTCTGCCCGATAAGGTCGAGATAGAAAACCTTATCGAATTCTCCGAAGTCAATAATTTCATCAAACCTGCCCGGTCGTGAAGCGGCTATGTCAACCAGCATCTTATCGTTTGTAGTTGCGATTACAAATATTTGATTTTGTACAATGCCGTCCATCTCGCTAAGAAAAGTGCTGAGAGCTTTCTTGTTAAATCCGTTATCACGCGAACCAAGCGTTAGGTCAATATCATCTATGCATATCAGCGCCGGTGAGAATAATTTACCGAACTTGAACAAAAGACATTCAGCTCCGTTCATTTCGGAGGGTATTATCACAAGTCCGTGTTTTGAACATTTATCTATAACCGCTCGCATAACTTCGGTCTTCCCGAGTCCTGGCTTGCCCGAGAGGAGATATTTCAAAGGGGTTTTGAATGTATCATAGTTTTCAAATGTATATATAAATCTTGATATGCATTCCTTGATTCCGGCTTTTATGAAAATCTTATCAAGGTCTCCTGCAGGCGGTGTAATACGCGTAACGTCTAAATTGCTTATAACCAGACGGTCGCCGCTGTGATAAATCTCAACGCACCCCGTTTTGTATAACGATGTATTACAGAAAGCTAATGATAAAAGCCCAAAACCGACATTTTCGTCAGGTGTTGCTTTCTCGTCGTGGCTGAAGGTAATATAATAACACATTTTTCCGGTCCTGTTAGTTTCAAAAAACAGGTCTGCGATATAGATTACGTCTTTGTAAATAAATTCCGTATATACCTTGACCGGGAGTGTCTCAAGAAAACCGTTTTTCCCCATATTCGAGGGCATACATAAAAACCCGTCCATTGTTACCATTAATAATCTTTTCACCTGCAGTTCGGGCAGTATAATAACGTTCTCGTGAACATTCACCAGCAGATTCAGTATTTCCTGATAATAGAATTTATTGAATTCAAAAGCTATCTGCTTGCCGGATATTTTAAAGGTTTCGGTTAAATGTACTTTGCCGTTTCCGTTAACAAATGCATCGCTTGAAATTTTATTCTCCATAGTCTTTTTATTACAAATATAAGTGATAAAGTGGACAGGCAGTGTCCATGCAGGTAACTATCCTTAAATCAGTTCCGGTTCTGTCTTATTTTACTTTTTTCAGTTTAAATCTCAATAATGAAATATTTCTTGTTTCCAGTATATCAGTCCCGGTTAATTCAAATATAAAGCCGCCGACTAATATTTTACCGTCACTTTTTATTGAATACTGCGAAGGTGTTGTTATGTTTCCGAAAATACTATTTTGAGTCACATAAACATTCCCGTTTGAAAATTCCATTGATGAAATCTCGGCAAGACCTAAAGATCCTCCCTTAATTACTTCCCATTTTCCTTGAAGCCTGTCATCTGTGTTTGTTTTACAGGAACAGCAAAAAAGAGCAAGAATTAAAATAAATATCGATATTTCGCCTGCTCTGCATTTTCTCGGCATTGCTCGTAAAATATCCATAAATTCGTTTAAAATTAGTAAACTCTATTTTGTATTGCGGATGTGTCAATATCAAGAATATCTTCGATTTCTTTGCAAAACCATTCCCACCTGTCCTGCATTGAATTTAGGTTCCATTCTTTATTATATTTATCACAAGTATAGTCCTCAACAATCCTTTGAGTAATAATGAAAGCAGTAATTTTATCATTTTTATAATCTAATCCTTTTCCTTTATAAGCTTCCATTTTCATGTGAAACGGATTATAACTTGCCTTTATATTTTTTGTACCGCTTAATAAAGTCAAATTACCACCTGAATTTAGCCATTTATCTGCTATACTATTAGTTATATGATTCCATTCTTTGATATTTCTATATTTAATTGGTAAGACATGTTCGATATGTAAATCACGGTTCATTTCAATAAAAGTAGGCTTACAATTATCTGTTGAATTATATTCAATCAGCAAAAATAATGGTTTGCACCAGGCGGTGCTATAAATATCATCATCTGTTAAATTATTGAGAACTGAATCAAATATTCTATCTGCTCTTAATTTATTGTTTAACTCCTCCTCGATGAATTTTAGACTTTTCTGTTCTTTAATGTATTTAATGATATTAAACGATGTTTGCTTTATTGACGTAAGTGTTTTGCCTGCTATCCAATATAAATAGTAATATCTTCTCATTAATATAATTAGTTCAGGTATAGCTGTAAATTTCATTTTATAGGCTGACATTAATATACTCTTCCAATAGAAATTCCACCTTAAATATCTTAGAGAATATAAATCCTTATCTTCTTTCATAAATATTTCAGTATAATATAAATTTACGAAATCTTTGAAATCTTTTATTATGTCTATTGGGTCATCTTTCCCAAAAATATTTTTTAACTCTTCGTATAGCGATTTTGCGGGATTGCTTCCCAATAAATAATATTCATAAATAATAAACATATCATTCATATTAATATCTATATTCTTTATATTTTGCTCAATTTCCCTCCAATCTGAAATAAACTGTTCCTCCTTTTTCTTCAAATTTTCTTCATCATTTCGATTATTTTGCGAAATTTTTTCAAGCAAAAAACTTTTTATTAAATCAGCCGCCGTTAAATCTAGCCCCCTGTCATTTAATACTTGAAATAACTTAATTGCAAAAACCTTGCTGGTACAGTCAATTCTTATAATTTTCACTTTTTGAAACAAATAATTTATAAGTTTCCCTGCTTCGGTTAATCCAATCTCAGCCAGTTTGCTTTTGAAAAATAATGCTGTATTGATAAATTTAAACTGTGGTTCTTCATCTGAATTTATTTGTTTCTTTGTTGGCTTTTCTAAATTTATTGTGCTTCCATTATTAACAATTAAATCTTCGAAATCACTTTGATGATTAGCCTGCATGTGTAACTTTAACCTATTAGATTTACCATTTAAAATAATTGAACTTTCTAATACGCTTTTATCAACTACTATAAGACTATCATCTGTAAGTCCATTATTTATTTCAGGATAATTATCCCTCAGTATACAAAACAAGATCATTAAGGTAGTCAATCTTTGTTGCCCGTCTATAACATCAAAATATATTCCATCATTTTCCGCCTTTGCAGTAATGATTGATCCGAGAAAATAATCAGAATCATTATTATCATAAGATGTTTTGATATCATCCCATAATTTATCAATTTGATCATCTGCCCATTTATAAGGTCTTTGATATCTTGGAATTTGATAAAGTGCATCTGTATTACCGAATAATTGCTCTATAGTTAAACTTTTCGGATTAAATGTGTCTCCCATAATATAATAATATTTATTTTAGTTGTAAAAATATGCAATCAGAAAATAGTTGTTTCTATTTCTTCTT
>JAPLFI010000551.1:0-9689 GCA_026390755.1 Ignavibacteriota bacterium | reverse complement strand
TCTTCTTGATAAACGGAAAGTTATATCCCATTGGCAATTCAATTCTGTCAACCTTAGTGCTGAAATTATGTCAGTCTCCTTTTATCACTTTGTCATGATTCGGCATCACACCAGCTTTTACAAAAATATTCTCAGTATACATCCCAAACCCTCGCCGCGGTTCAGTACAACAATGATTTTAATACTACTATCCGGTACCGCTATTTTATTTCAAATAAAGTTAATATTCCGATTATATACTATTTCCAAGGACTTTCTTCCGTTCTGATTCCCTTTGAATTGCCAATTGCTCCGAGATTTTTAGAATATAATTCGTTGGAATTCTCGAATACAAATCTGTAACTATATTCTGATTTACTTGAAGATTTATTTGTTTCCTTCATAAACACTTCAATAAAAAGATACTCTTCTCCTGTATCTGTATATCTGTCTGATCTTATCTGCCATCTTCCTGTATTAATAAACGTCCACTTGCCGTCTCTTGGTTGGGCATGATAACACTCGTATGTATTGTCTCCTTTGATTACATATTTTTCCCACATTGGGCACGGATTTGTAAATTGCCACGTCCCCGGTGCATATTTTTTAGCATCTTCTGATGATTTGATAATAATAGGTGTATCTTTTCTATCTAATTCTTTTACTACTTCTTTTTTAAACGGAGTTTGCTTTTGGCATGCACTAAAAGTAAACCATATTAATAGAATATTTAAAATAAGAAGCAATTTTGAACCTATTTCAATCACAGTAATTCGTGATTGCTCAAATAGTGTATTTGTTTTCATCATTTTACTAATTTATTTTTATAAAATATTGTTATAATATTCTTTTTATTATAAATATATGCGCCAAAGTGGACAAAATGTGTCCATGTATGGCATTAATCTATTCTTATCCTTACATGCAAAGCAAACGCAATTTGTTCATAAAAACTTATCCCTTGGTCACTATATGTCCACATAAAGCATTAATTTTACTATGTGAACAAAAAATGAAGAAAATATAAACTTATAAATAAAAGATAATGGATAACGATATTCCGAAGATTTTAGAAAATAGTATGTCGCAGAATTCTTTCGTGAACGGTACGGGAAAAGTGCATCTGAACAAAAAACTGAGAATATCGGCAATTCCCATTTCGTTCGAGTTCAATAAGTTCTATTTCAAGGATATATTCAAGCTTCTTGTAAACGCTTACGAAGAAACTGTGACCGTCCCGGGATTGAAGGTAATCAGGCTTTATGCATATCGCTTTGACGGTTTCCACGAGGCAATGAAAGCAAAAGTGGGCAGTTTATACAATGTTTGTATTGATAAATCTTTCGTGGAATTTGAATATAAAGGCGTCAGTTATGTAGCCAATCTCATAGAGACTAAGGACAGAAGCGGCTGCCTGCATTATTGCATTCATTTTGCCTACGAGAGAAACAGCGATCCTGACAGAAAAATCGGATACGAATTGATTCGTCTTGCTTTAAGCTATACTTCGTCATATAAAACCGGCTGTATGGAAATATCCCCTGATGCAGAAAAAATAAACGTAAATAGCCTCGATATTCAACTCATTAAACCTCCGAAAAGTAATTTCGACAATATTCTAATCAGTGAAAATATCACAAGCGATATCCGCAGATTCATTTATGCATTCAAAAACTTTGATAAAAATAATTCACCTCTGCGATATCTGCTTTCCGGAAAACCGGGTCTCGGCAAAACCGAAGTCGTTCGTGCAGTTGTCGAGCAGTGTTCCAAAGTCGGGAATGTAATTATTCCCAAAAATATGAACGGCTGCGAGTGGCTTTTGTTTGATTTTGCAAAACTGTTTGCTCCTTGCGTTATCTGCATAGACGACCTTGATTTAATGTTCGGTAAACGCGAAGAGGGATTTGCAAAGCATACACTTGGTACATTCCTTACTGCGCTTGACGGTATTCTGGAAAATAAGGTTTTCATTATCGCGACCACGAACGACAAGAATTTAGTCGATATCGCCGCCTCCCGTCCGGGAAGGTTTGACGAAATCATTGATTTCGGGGATTTCGAAAAAAGATTCTATACTGACCTGATACGCCAGAAAACTCAGAACGAAAGTATAATCGCCCTGTTCGATGCTGAAGCGCTCGATTATCTGGAGAGCAAAAAGGTTACCGGCGCATGCATCGTCAACCTGGTAAAACAGCTGAATATCATTGTCGAAATGAATCCGCTGTTCAGAAAAGACGATTTGATGAAATACCTTCAGCGCAATCACAAGGGTTTCTATAAAACACAGTTAAAGGAAGAAAATACAATCGGATTCGGAGGCGGAAGATGAAATACAAAGCTATCCCTGAATGGGAAACTCCTAAAGATATTTATCTTGTTAATCCGGATTGTATTCCTGCTTCCCGGAGGAATGACAGGTATGAAAAAATTTGTAATCTGTATAAAAAATTAGTTTATTGCTTCCCGGGATATATAAATGTAAATATATTTGGGGACAGTATATCTCCTGGTGCTAATATTACGGTCCCAACCGAGCAATTTAAATTGATTAATTTATCTGTTGATAATATTTGGATTAGGGACTGGGCGCCGTTTCTTGCTCGTGATGAAGCGGGTAATTCTGTCTTGATGAAGTTTATATACGAGCCCTTTTATCAAAGCAAATCAGAATCTGAAAACGGGAATGAATCCGCTAAATGGTTAGTCTGTTTTTTACATTTGGAGATGTATTTAGTCCCACTTATAGTGGACGGGGGGAATTTTACGCATAACGGCGAAGGCATCGGAATTGTGACGAACCGTGTAATAAGTGATAATGAGTATTATTCGATTAAAGAAATCGAAGACATTTTTAGTAAATATCTCGGAATAGATAAGTTAATATTTATCCCAGTCGAGCCGGGAGAGGAAACGGGGCATACGGACGGCTCTGTAAGGTTTATTGACAATAAAACATTGCTGGTAGGGGATTATCCTGCTGAATATTCCCTGCAAACTCTTTCAAGCGGCGAAAATAAAGTTTCCTTCCTGGATCTTAAAAAATCGAAGGAGTTTATGGATAAAGTCTCCCTACAGCTTCAGAAAGAACTCGGTGACGAATATAAAATCGTACGAATCAAGAATTCAATACCTCTTTTTCCCGAAAGGAAAGGCGGCATCGCACCTGCTTTCGGTAATTATATTAATTATATCAGGCTCGGGAATAAGATATTTCTTCCACAGTATAACATCCCGGAAGATTTGGAGGCCGTGAATGTTTTGAAAAAGGATTTCAAAGACCTGGAAATTATCCCCGTTTGCCTCGACGGCATCAAAGAACTCTCCTTCGAAGGCGGTGTTCTGAATTGTATAACTTGGGTAATTTAAATATATTGTTGTAAATAAAAAGAATATTATGAATAATAATCACCCGTTTGACCCTTTTATCCCAAAAGAGGCAACGAAATTAATTATTGGTACAATTCCTCCCGGACGTTTTTGTTTATCTGAACAAAGAATATTTAATGATGACGTGAAATTTTATTATGGTAGCAATGATAATTCTTTCTGGGATATACTTGGACATATTTTTAATATAGAATTTCTTTATGAAAATACTGATAATGCAGTTAATCAAAGAAAAAAATTCCTTAGTGATTCTAATTTAGGTATTACTGACATTCTTCAATCTTGTTTTCGTAAAAATAGCTCATCATTAGATAAGGATTTGAGCGACCTCAAATTCAAAGATATTCAAACAATTTTGACAAATAATCCGGTAATTAATACATTAATTTATACAAGTAAAATCGTTAAATCTTTTATGTATAATTCTACGGGTTCGTATCACGAAAGTGATAAAACGGACAGTGAGAAAAAATATATTAAGATTAACGGGAAAAAATATACTGTTTGGGTTCTTTATTCTCCATCACGAAATGGGTTAAGAAGGTTAGGTAAGGATGGTAAGCAAAAGAGAATAGATCAATACAAAAAAGTATTTACTTCTAAATTCTAATATTATTGAAATAGAACAGTAACGGCTCAATTCACTCCTTCGTGGTCTAAAATATTTATTCTACCTTTCCGTTCAAGGACGGTAAATGTCCATGTTGTTTCATTAAATTACAATAAAAATGGAAAATGTAGTAATAGTCATAATAGATTTTATACTGTCATTTTTTGCGGTTTTGCTATGGATAATCGTTGAATCAATCCGCTCTATTTTGCTTTGGTTTTATTATAATATTTTCGGGGGTAATGATCCCTTTAATATCACAAAACTCCATGTTTACAAAATGTATGCTTTTTCCATCATCGTCTCGGCATTATCTGTCTGGGGTTATTTCAAACTAATAGCAGCCGCATCGCACTTTGGAGTCCGTCTCAGATACAAAAAGCATATAAAGCAGGTTTACAGGAATTTAAGAAACGACCGAAAGAAAGAAGATTTAGCCCATTTCCGGAAATACGGCAGGCATTTGTATAAAGAATTTTAAATATTTATATGCCAACTGTAAAAACAATAGCTGTAATAGGGGATATACATGGATGCTTTTATGAATTATCCGAACTGTATGATAAACTCTCAGCTCATACGGACGAGATTTACTCCGTCGGTGACCTGATTGACCGAGGTCCTGATTCTAAAAGCGTCATTCAGTTCTGCATGGATAACGGCATCAAACCTGTAATGGGCAATCATGAGGATATGCTTCTTAAAACAATTCTTAAATCTAAACCGGGTATTTTTCGGCGGAATGAAAATACTCTTTTTCAATGGATGCTGGACGGTGCCGAGAAAACCTTACTCAGTTATCTCGGTGAAGAAAGCAAAATAATTCCTGAATTTGCAGATGAGTTCCGTGATACCGGGCATTACGATTTTATCTCAAAACTGCCTCTGATAATTGAACTCGAAAACTGTATTATTTCACACGGCGGAATCGTTAAAAACAAACCGCTCGATAATGTCTTATGGAATCGTTATATGCCGTCAAAACTCGATAAACTGCAAATCTTCGGCCATACGCCGACCGATAAAGTCGAATATGTGAAAGATCATTATATGAATATCGACACCGGCTGTGCCTTTGGCAGAAAACTCACCGCTGTTCTAATTGATGCCATGAATGGTACACCGGTTAATTACATTTCCGTGCCCTCTAAACAGAAAAGATTATAATCAGTGCTTCCTGTTGTTTCCCTGAGTGCAGTCAGGTCCCGTCATTCCGTGCAGTAAATAATATACGCTCAAATCAAGAGCTTTAATTATTTTTATTTTTAAGATTTATACGGCTATTTACGTTATTAACTCTCGTTTTCTCGAAGGATAAAAAGTCTATCAGCTCAATTATCTTCTTAGTGACTTAGTTAATGACTTAGTTAGTGACTTAGTTAGCGACTTAGTTACTATTTGCTGCCTGGCGTAATCCCTCACATCACTTAACTCATTGTCTAATAAAGTGTTTAATAGCTCGAAAATAAATTTTTACGGTAATAATATTTCAACTTCTCCCCGCGTTAACTTAGTTATGTCTTAGTTACCAGCCGGTCTTTATGACATGGCAATTAGTCCTTTCAGATATGGGTTAATAATCGAATAAACACGGCATATTTTAGAATAACGCCTTAGTTTGTTATAATCCGCGTCTTTTCGTTTTGTATAATTTCTCAGCGATTCAAGTGCAATTTCATCACCGTATTCATTCCTGAATCTGAATATATCACAAATCGTTTTTTCAATATCATAAATTCTGATATCACCGTATTTCGTTTTGATAATCTCAATACCCGTCTCATATTGGTTCTTTCTGAAATAATAAAATTTAACAGGCGGATAAATTATTTTTACTGGTTTTTCTGAATTCAGAACTGCAATATGGATTTCCCTTGGATTGTAGGTTGAAAGGTTATAGTAATTGATTGCCGAACCCAGGCAAATTACACCCGTAGGAATTGCATTACAGGCGTCAACGAAGCTCAGGTTTACATTCTTATAAAAACCGGTATCCGGCAGTCTGTAAAGCCCCGGTTTGACTTTTTCTATCATATTCTGATTTACATATTTCCTTATATCACGGGTTTGATATTTGGCTTCCTTAAGCCCTTTCATTGTTGCATACCCGCCCTGTTGTTTTATATATTTTGTAATATCTGTCATTCCGTTTGATTCTATTTACCTGTCAGTAATATATAGTGACAGTAAATAAGAATCAATGTATTTTCCCCTGTATTCTATCTTTAGAAAAACAGGAACTGATAAAACATTATTTGAATTCTCCAAAAATGCCACTGCGTATATTCCGCTGTCGCGTTTAGGAAATAATTCAGGAGAGAAGAATAAAAGATGGAAAATAATCGGAAATGTAAACTGTCTGGAGTTTATTGATACCTGATGCATACATCGGCAAGAGGATAATCCATTCCCCTCTGTGCCGCAAGCTATATTGATGCTCAGTAGTTACAAAAGGTGATTATAAATATCTTTTCGATGTCCGATAGTGATGACAATTAATTTGAAGGGATTCTGAATATTCCGAAGAAATTTTTTAGCTTTTAATTCGATTTGGATATCATACATATTACTTGAAATCTTCCGGGTTAAATTTTACATATTCAGGGGAATTTCTACTGATATTATCGGCGATTTTTAAATCCTCCTCGTCCTCGGTTTTTTCAAGTATTTTCTTATACAAGGAAACAGGCAGAATAACTGCTGTTTGCCTGCCTTTCGTATCTGTATTATATTTTACGGATTTATTTCTAATAATATTTTTTTTCTTTGTTATATTCATGCGTAAAAGAAATTGTAAAAAATATAAAATTCAATTTATTTATTCAGTCAAATTGACCACCTTTAATTTCAGACGTCCTTCCCCCGGCTCAAGAAACGCGGAGAAGGGATAATAACGAGGAAATAAACGATAACTGAAATTGTCATAATTGCCGTAGTCATAAATGCAGCGATGACGCCGTACTTATACCAGATTAATCCGGCGAGCGAACTTGCGAGCATTGTACATATACTTTGAAATCCTGAATACGTACCGATTGCCGTTGCAGTGTCTTTTTTGTCGGTGATATTGCTTATCCATGCTTTTGAAATCCCTTCGGTTGCCGCCGCGTAAACTCCGTAAATAAAAAATAATCCGAAATAAACATAAAGGTTTGAATTAAAAGACATACCGGCATAAACTACGGCAAATAAAGAAAGCCCTGTTATAAAAATGGTTTTAAGTCCGATTCTATCCGCAATAATGCCGACGGGAAAGGCGAATATAGCAAAAATAAGATTGTAAAATATATATACTCCGATTACAGCCGTGTCGTCCAGTCCAGATTGTTTTGCTTTTAACAATAGAAAAACATCGGAACTGTTGAACA
The DNA here is from genome assembly GCA_026390755.1 of Ignavibacteriota bacterium. Lineage (GTDB taxonomy): Bacteria > Bacteroidota > Ignavibacteria > Tepidaquicellales > Tepidaquicellaceae > JAPLFI01. The sequence continues at coordinate 2,339 of JAPLFI010000551.1, read as the reverse complement.
ATGTAAAAGCAAGCAATCCGATAACTACCTTCCGGTAAATTGCCGGACTTGTTTTCCAGTAATGTAAAAAAGAAAAAACCGAAATCGGGGTCTTATTTCCGGATAATATTTTTTTTTCAGATAATGTCTGTTTTTTATCCTTCAGGAAAAATGAAGTAAAAACGGCGGCGAGTCCGGGAATAAAGGCAACGATAAATAATGTTTTATAGTCTTCGGGATAATAATACAGATAGATCAGTGCGAAAACGGGTCCTATTACAGCACCTGCGGTATCCATTGAACGGTGAAAACCAAAAACCTTTCCCTTTGTTTCGGGAGTTGATTCATCCGAGAGTATTGCGTCCCTTGCGCCTGTTCGAATCCCCTTTCCCAGGCGGTCTATCGTCCTTGCAAAGAAAATCCACAACGGAAAAACATATATCGCCATCATAGGTTTGGATACTGAACTTAATGCATAACCGATTTGTACGAACGGTGCACGCCTGTGCGAGTTATCGGAGAGTTTTCCGAAATATCCTTTGCTCAGTCCCGCGGTTGCCTCAGCAATACCCTCAAGTATTCCGATTAATACTACGGAGAAGCCGATGCTCTTTAAATAAACCGGCATTACGGGATACAGCATTTCGCTTGCAGTATCGGTGAATAAACTTACAAGTGATAAAATCCAGATTGTCCGTGTAATGTATTTCAAAACTGTTTATGTTTTGCTTTCGTAATAATTTCATCAAAACAGTATTTCAACTCCGAGATTGAGACGGTTGTTGAGGCTTCCGGGAATGTAGTCGTTGCCGGTGCCAATAGAAGTCACTCCGTCGTAATATGTCTGTGAATATTTCCCCGAGATTTCGAGAAAATCAAACGGCTCGTATTTAAGAAGTAAATATAATCTCGTTCCCTTTCCGTAAACAGCGATGTTTGACATTACTCCGCGCACGTCTTCTTCGTATTCGTAAATCCTGCTGTCGTAATCATCCGTGTTGAATATCACAAACCTTGTTGAAAGCGAGAGTCCCTGAATGAACCTGGCGCGTATATCGGAAAAGAACATATAACCTTTGTTGTTACCGCCGTAGTATTTATAACCGACATAGACGTATTCAAACCGTGTTCTGAAGCGGAGATTATCGGCAAGCTCTATGGCAAATCCTGTTCTTAGGTTCGTCTGACTGCGGTTGTCAATTGTTTTTACGTCGCGATTGTATTCGTCTGTTATTGTGCGCGTTTCTTCTTTGTTTTTTAACCTGTACTTAAGATTCAGTGTAAGTCCTTTATATACACGGTAATCTATATTCGTCAGAAAATCGTTTCCTTCCGTCGGTACGGGATTGTAATACGTACGGTAAGGAAACTTGAACTGATCGTAGTATGCGTTAACCACCAGATTCTTTAAAGGAGTAAGCGTTATGCCGGTATAGAATCCTGTTTCGTTGTATGTGTTGCCGTTATTTTCGCCGAATCCGAACGAGTGAACCGGCGCGAAGTTTTCGGGATAATTGCGGTACAGAAAAACTACATCTGCTATTCCGTAGAAAGCAAACTCTGCCGCGCCGAGGGCGGCAACCGAGCCTGACTGTGAGCGGGCGAATTCACCGAAGACGTTTACATTTTTAACGGTAAAATCATAATCAAGGCTTAACATTGCAGCGGTTTCGCCGTTGAAGTTATATAATTCACTTGTGCTGTCGGGAGATATCGGCGGCGTAAATTTAGAATTCCAGTAAGTAGCGCCGACCCTGACGGGACCGCTGTCATAGCTCACGCGTCCGCCAAAGAGCCTTTCTTTTCCCGTGCCTTTGCGGTTCTGTTCCGTAGTCGTGCGGTGATATCCGTCGAAATAAAAACTTGAGACGGCGTCGAGAGTTGTATCAATTGACGCATCGAAATTATTGTACGAAGCATAAGCATAGAAACTGAATTTATCGAAATTCAGTTTTGTAGCCGCGCCGCGGAAAAACTGAACTTCGTTTGTTGAACGGTAACTGTCGAGCCCTGTTCTGCTTTTCTTTAGCACGTTAACCGATTCAGAGCCTTTGGAAGAAGAAAGAGAAGTGAACATTCCAAGCCCCTGACCGAAGTTAAGCGTATAATCACCGACTATGGCGCTTTTTACGAATTTATATTCTTTAAGCTCGACACAGCCCGAATAAAAATCGGTAAGGTTTGTTTCGCCCGGGTCTTTTTCTATCGTCGCATTCGCCGTAAGCTGATAAGTGCTTTGTTTATACAGTCCCGAAATACGGTTATATATTTTGGCTTTTGAACCGGGATAATCGCCGTCAGAAAAACCTTCTTTTGTCTGCAGGTCTTGCTGGAAGCGGCTCCGGAAATTTACAAGCGTA
>JAPLFI010000181.1:1485-14643 GCA_026390755.1 Ignavibacteriota bacterium | reverse complement strand
CGAGTCTTTTGAAGGCATTCCGGTTTTTTATTTCCGCAGGTACGTTATCCCAGGCTGAAATAAAAGGCGGTGTTGAGGGGTTCCGGTATGCTCTTAAAGATACTTCGTTCATGCTGTTAGACTGAGCGAAAGAGTTCGTAACAAGTACAAACCCGAGTAAAGCATAAGCTAAGATAAAAACTTTTTTAATCATTTAAGTTACATTAATTTCTTGATTAGTGTGAATTAAAGTATGTTATTTCAATAAAATAAATTTCTTTACTGCCGCATAATCACCTGCCGTCAGTCTGTAAAAATATACTCCGCTTGAGAAATTGCTTCCGTTGAAATCAACCTTATAGGCACCGGGATTAAGCTTTTGGTTTACGAGAACCGCAATTTCCTTTCCGAGAATGTCAAAAACTGTAATTTTTACATTTCCTGATTTTGCGATATTGAATTTTATATTCGTTGTCGGATTAAACGGGTTAGGATAATTTTGTCCGAGCGAAAAAGCCTGCGGCACTTCGGAAGAAATATTTTGTATTCGTATTATTTCCGCGACTGAGCGGCGCCAGACGGAATTACCCCAAATTCCTGAAAAGATATAGTTATTTGTGATTAACAATGCATTTACTGTCGGGATAAAATTAAATCCCTGATTTTTTTGGATCCAGTTCGTACCGTTATTTGTGGAGAGCCAGACTCCATAACCCGTCCCCGCGATTATATTATTTCCGCTTACGGCGAGGGACCATACATTTTGATCATTCAATGCAGTTTGAGTCCAGGTTGTACCGTTATTTGTGGAGAGAAAGACTCCGTTTTCAAACGTCCCCGCAATTATTATATTCCCGTTTATCGCAAGGGCTTCAACAATTTCATTATCCAACGCAGTTTGTGTCCAGTTTGTGCCGCTATTTGTTGAGAGCCAGACTCCGTAATAACCTGTTCCGGCAAATATATTATTTCCGCTTACGGCTAAGGACATAATATATTTATCGTTTAACTCCGTTTGCGTCCAGTTTGCGCCGTTATTTGCAGAGAGATAAACACCGCTTCCGTCCGTTCCCGCCAGGATGTTATTTCCGCTTACGGCAAGAGAGTAAATATATTTATTATTCAATGAAGTTTGGGTCCAGGTTGTACCATTATTTGTAGAGCGATAAACACCACTATCCAATGTTCCGGCAAATACATTATTTCCGTTTACAGCAAGTGAATAAACCCATAGATTATTTAACCCAGTTTGTGTCCAGTTTGCACCGTTATTTGTGGAGAGAAAAACTCCGTTTTTATACGTTCCCGCAAATAAATTATTCCCGCTTGCGGCGATGGAGTTAACAGATATATTATTCAACTCGGCTTGTGTCCAGTTTGTACCGCTATTTACAGAGAAATATATGCCGTTCTTAGAACCTAATCCAGCAAACACATTATTCCCGTTTATAGCAAGGGAAAGAATATTCTGAGTATTCAATCCTTTTTGCGTCCAGTTTGTGCCGTTATTTGTTGAGAGATAGATACCGCTATTCCAGGTTCCCGCAAATATATTATTTCCGCTTATTGCGAGTGATTGGACTTCTTTATTATTCAACGTAGTTTGCGTCCAGCTCGTCCCGTTATTTGTGGAGAGATAGATGCCATTGTCTGTGCCGGCAAAGATATTATTTCCGCTTATTGCGAGGGATTGAACGGTCTGATTATTCAACGCAGTTTGCATCCAGCTTGTCCCGTTATTTGTGGAGAGATAAATGCCATTACTTGCTGTCCCCGCAAATATATTATTTCCGCTTACCGCAATGGATTGAACAGATTGATTATTCAACGCAGTTTGATTCCAGGTTGTGCCGTTATTTGTGGAGAGATAGATGCCGCTGTTATTAGGATATAAATAATCAAAAGCTCCCGTAAATATATTATTTCCGTTTATTGCAAAAGCAAAAATATATAAATTATTCAATCCTGCTTGCATCCAGCTTGCACCGTTATTTATCGAAAGGTAGATACCGCTATCCGCTGTTCCCGCAAAAATATTATTTCCGCTTACTGCCAAGCTGCGAACAGATGTATTATTCAAAGCAGTTTGCGACCAACTATTCCCGTTATTTGCAGAAATCCATACACCATACTCCCAGGTACCGGCAAAAATATTATTTCCGCTTATAATAAGGGATTGTACGTCTAAATTACTTCCTATTCCGCCTGACATCTGCACCCATTGTGCTCTGCAATTTTTAGTTGTAAGCGTGGAATCAACAATCACAAAAGATAAAAGAATTAAGATAAATTTTGCAAAAAACTTTTTCATTTTGATATCCTCTTTAAAAATATTTAAAAAATAAATTAAATTTCTTTCTTTTATTTTTTCGCCTTTGTAATTACAAGAATATTATTCGTTCTTATTTATTTCCTCCATATACCGATCTTGCAAATATTGTGCCAAACAAAATAGTTCGAATACGGGCTGATATTGAAGTATTCACACGGATATTTTTCTCATTTTGAGAAAATTTTCTCAAAATGAGAAAATAAGTGTTAAGGGTGTTAAGTGTTAAGTGTTAAGTGTTAAGTGTTAAGTGTTAAGTGTTAAGTGTTAAGTGTTAAGTGTTAAGTGTTAAGTGCAATACTTATCACAGGTTTTTTTTGCTCTTCAACGCCGCAGGTGTTGCCTGTTAATAGCATTGTGTTAATTATATTAATATAAAACCCCGCAGACGGTTAAGCCTGGGAGGTTTTTATATAACGTCGTTAGAAAGTGACGAATAACGAGTTCAAAAGAAGATACCACTATTTTATTAAAGCCATACGCTTCAACATAACTGTCTGCTTGCCGGTGGATGATGCCTTGCATTATCATTCTCCTTACTTCCGAGACATTACACGAAGTAATTCTATTTATACTTGATAACCGTATTAGGTTTATATATTTTTATTAAAATTGAAAAATATATGTTACAGTCAGTCTATTTAGACACAACAATTCCAAGTTACTATTTTGAAAATAGAAAATCCTTGTTATTTCAAAACAATGTAACAAAAAACTGGTTCAAGGAGGAATCTGATAAATATAAATTGTTTATTTCTGAGGCAACAATTTTTGAATTACAGAAAGGAGATTATCCTAACAAGAATAAATTATTAAAATTTATATCTACTAGAATTATTTTCCTAATATTATTATAAAAGTATGAAAGAAGACGATGTTTTAAAAATTAAATGGAAAACTCAAAAAGAGTTATCAAAATTAGCAAATTATGACGCTAATGTTTATTCGAAATTAGCACATCAGGAAACAACAGAATTGAACAAAAAGATTCCTTTTAAATATTCGGAAATAAAAGGCGGATTTGTTAAACATTCCGAGATCCCCCTGTATGTTGCAGAAAAGTAAAAATAGACAGTGTCATCTGTTTCCTATAATTTAAAAATAATATGATTTACGCTGAGCAGTTACCATCTATTTTATATTTGCTATAAATCTCTAATAGTGATATCTGCTTTGCAGGAAATATAAATAATTTTTATCAACATAATAAACCAGCCTGTGTTCCTGTGTTATTCGCCTTGACCAGCAATTCTGCAGTTCATATTTAAGGGGCTCCGGTTTACCGATTCCTTCGAATGGATTTTTAATAACCGATTCAATAAGCTCCATAATTCTGTATGCAGTTTTTCTGTCGGTTTTCACCCAATATTTCAAATCTTCTATAAACTCATCGCTAAAAACGGATATGAAATTTTTATATTCCATCTTAAAGTTTGACTATTTTCTTAAGCACTTCAATCTTTAATGGTTTTATATTCCGGCTCTTTACGGATTTCAGGGCATTAAACAATCTTTGCGAATTTTTCGGAGACCTTAAGAGGTGCGCTGTTTCAAGTATTGATGATAATTCAATTGCTGATATAAGCGCAACGTCAGAAGAATTCCGCCTTGTTATGTAAACGATTTGATTATCGTCCGCAACTTTATCGCATAATTTTGCAAGATTGGCTCTTGCTTTAGTGTATGTTGTTTCCATATTTTTTTAATTGTACAGGATCAGTGTACATAATAAACAGATAAATTAAAAGTCAATAAATGGCTCAAGTTGCCCGCCAATTGATACTATTTCACATACATCATTTTCTTAATTTCAGTGAAATTGTCTGCTTTCAGCCGGTAGAAATATATTCCGCTTGATAATTTGCTTCCGTCGAATGTTACCTGATATGTACCTGCCGGCAGAGGTTCATTAACGAGAGTGGAAATTTCCCGCCCGAGAAGGTCAAATATTTTAAGCGTTACCGAATTTACCGCTTTTGAAATCGAGAATTTAATCTGTGTAACAGGATTAAACGGGTTTGGATAATTCTGCATAAGTTCATACTTTGCCGGAATTTCAGTACTGATGTTTTCAATTCCGATTATTTCAGAGTATGAACGCCGCCAGACACCAAGTCCGGACGTTCCCCCGTAGATATTGTTATTTGCAAGATACAAAACATTTACGGGCGGAACTACAAGGAAACCCTGATTCTTCGGAATCCAGCTTATTCCGTTATTTGATGAATAATAGATTCCGTTATCAGTTGCCGCAAAAATATTATTAAGGTTTACTGCGAGTGAATAAACACTCTTGTTGTTTAAAGAAGTCTGAGTCCAGCTTGTACCGTTATCCGTGCTCAGATAAACCCCTTTGGAATAACTGCCCGCATAAACGTTATTTCCGTTAAAAGCAAAACAATCTGTTATACAGTCATTAAGAGGCGACTGAATCCAGTTTACGCCGTTGTTAACAGATGTAAATACTAAACTATCGGGTGTTGAGACAAATATTTTTGTACTGTTTGCACCAAGAGCAATTACAAAATTATTTATTGAAGTATTAGACCATGTACTCCCGTTGTCAGTTGAAACTTTTAAACCCGCATCCGTTCCTGCAAAAAGTTTTGTCCCGTTATACAGAAGCGCAAATACAATAGAACCTTCTAAAGTAGTTGGACTCCAGTTTAATCCGCTATTGGTTGACATCATTAAGTCTCCGAGCATACCGACCCAGGCAGTATTTCCGTTTGTTTCAAGGCTCCTTGTAGAATTTCCGGATACAATCTCAAGGTCGGATACTGTCCAGTTCAGACCGTTATTTGTTGAATAATAAAGTCCGGTTTCATAAGTTCCCGCCAATAAATTACTGCCGCAGGTTTTTATAGTCAAAACTGATGCGTTGTTTAAGTGAGTCTCAGCCCAGGAAGAACCGTTAGTTGTAGTAGAGAAAAGTCCCTGACCAGAAGTACCTGCATAAAGCGAGCTGCCTGTTGCACTCATTGTTGTACCGCTGGTATGAGGGAAAGAATATAAGGGTTCCCAGGTCTGCCCGTTATCGCTTGTGCGTATAACTCCATTTAGATATAATCCTGCAAAAATAGTATTTCCAATATTTGATATCGAAAGAGTTACGGTAGAATCCTGAGAAGTTGGCGCCCAGTTCGAGCCACTATTTGATGAATAGTAAATGCCGTCGCTTGTTGCGGCAAAAACATTAGAGTTATTACAAGTTATACTATAAACCATGGTAATAACTGATAATGGATAATTTACCCAGTTAACCCCATTATTAGATGATGTATAGATTCCATTACCTTGCGTGCCGGCAAAGACATAATTACCATTTACAGCAAGGCTATATACACTATTTGAAGTTACTGAAGTAAGCGACCAGCTGATTCCATTATCCGTTGATTTATAAACACCGCTTTGAGTTCCTGCAAATGCTGAGGAATTGTTACAGGCTAAGGCAAAAACAGAGCCGGAATTAATGGAAGTTGTAACCCAGGTACTGCCGTTATTAGTTGAACGAACTAATCCTTCTGCGGAAGTGCCGACAAAGACAGTAGTATTGTTAGAACTGATAACAGGGATGATTCCGCCGCCGCCGAGGTAAACGTGTTCAAAGCTCAATCCGCTGTTTGTAGATCGAAATACTCCGAAAGTTGTACCTGTAAAAATGTTATTACCGTTAGCATTAACCGACGTGATGAATCCGCCATAAAGTCCGTCAGTCTGGATCCATTGTGCCACACAGTTTTGAATATTGTACGTAAAAAATACTGAAAATACAAAAACCAAAGACAATAAATATTTCTTTTTCATAATATTATTATTTAAGTTTAAAATTTTTTTAGTACATTTAATTAATAATCTGCAAAATCTGTGCCAAATAAAAACGTCCAAAATAGGTGAAATTTGAGGTTTAGAAAATAATATTTTCTCATTTTGAGAAAATTTTCTCATTTTGAGAAAGATACGCGCTTTAAATACATCTCTTCTTTGTCTTGTATAAATACTTGAAATAATATTAAAATATTCTTAAATTGTTACAAATAACGGAAATGGGATATCCAATTTATTAAATTTAAAACTAATAAAATGAAAAATTTAATATTATTATTTTTATTTGCGGCAATTTTTTCTCCTTTAAAACTCTATTCTCAGGAAAACGACCATCCGATAGATAAACAACTCAGCGCTTGCTATGAAAAGAATCCATCTACGGCAGGAATGGTAAACTGCATAAACGAAGCATTTGAAAAGTGGGATGCACTGCTTAACAAGTGCTATAAATTACTAATAGCGAAACTTGATGAAGAATCCGCAAAGGCGCTGAAATCGGCGGAATCAGAATGGATTGCATATAAAGAAAAAGAAATCAATTTTATTGATAAAATGTATTCAACGAAGGAGGGAACGATGTATATTCCAATGCGGGCATACTCTATAATGAATATTACAAAAACGCGGGCATTAGAACTGGAAGGATACTGCAGTGATAATGATATTTCGACTAAATAAAATAAATTAATTATGAAAAAACTATCTTTTTAAAACTTAAATTTAATCACTATGAAAACTGCGTACAGAATTTTGTTTTTTTCAGCGTTTCTATTTTCTTTTGTTTTTACGAATCAGGTTGTAAAAGCACAGTCAATTTTACTTTTACCCCCTGCAAAAATCGGCAATCAGGAATGGTACACAGAAAATTTATATGTTACATTTTACAGGGACAATTCTAAAATAACACAGGCTAAAACACTTAAAGAGTTTTATGCATGCTCCGACAGAAAAGAAGGCGCATGGTGTTTTTTCAATTTCGACGGAGTAAAGCACGGCACTAATATACTTTATAACTGGTGGGCTGTAAATAACGAGCGCGGACTTGCACCATTGGGCTGGCATATACCGAGCGAAGCTGAATGGGAAGAGCTTAAAACTTATATGGATAATAATTCTATCGGCGCCGATGCTTTGAAAAGCACGACAGGATGGAAAGGAAGCCGGAACGGTACGAATCTCACAGGATTCAATGCACAGCCGAACGGGGGCATGGGACGCTCAATGGGAAGAGTGCTCGTACAAATTGACACAGCCGCTTATTTCTGGACTACAACTACTTATGTTGAACACGGCGGTAGGGTTTTGGAAGAAGTTGCGGTTATATATCGCATTACTGATATATTAAAAGAATACGGTCGTGATAAAGTAGATGGTCTTTCTGTCAGATTAATAAAAGATAAGGAGGAAGTAAAAACAGAAGAGGAAGTAATCCCTGAAGAGCCGGAAGGAAAACCTGAAAGAACACTTACGGGGTTTAAATTTGCATTTTCGGTTGCCGGTAATAAAGAAACAAAAAATTACGATTACACAACCAAAAAATCGGAAGTTGAGGCGAAAACAGAGTACAGAGGCGGGTCAAGTGAAAAGAAATGGGATCCGAATTCAATTTTCATACAATCACCTGGGAAAGATCTTTACGTAAAACAAACCGCAACAACTTTTTTGATTACATTTTTTGAAGATTCATGGGGAACACAAAAAGGATACTATAAATTAAAGGGCAAACTATCGGATAACGGCAATACTTTGCTGAATTGTACAATAGAGTTTGAACAGGACTCGGTATCCATGCCGGGAATAATTTACAAATACGCAATTGAAGTTGAAAACGTACCGTTTGTAGAAAAGGTGGCAAATCAATCGGGATGGCCCGGTTTCTATCAATACGGCGATATGATGAGCATTTGCAAGAAAATAAATTTTTATAATAAACGGAAAACCTCCGACGGAGAAGTTATTGAAACTCTTAAAAGCGTAAATCAGGAAAAGCTTGAAAACGGATCGTTTTATCTGCAGTTGTATTTCGATAAATAGAATGATTTGATGTGTAAACGGAGAATACACTGAAGAACGGCATAAGGCCAGAACAGAGAGGTATAATACAGTCCGGGCTAACAGGGCATTTGTAAGCACTGCAGGCAAGGATATAATTAATATGTGCAGACTGATATGCCGGCTTTAAATCGAACAATTAAATCAATTATTTTATGAAAAAACTAATTTTTTTATTTCTGTTTTTAATAATTTCATATTCTGTTTATGCGCAAAGAAACAGGGATACAACTTTGACCGCAAATTTTTCTCCCGCTGATAAAGAGCAGAAGATTTCCGTGTCGATACGATGTAAAGACGAAAAATTAAGTTTCAGTAAAATTACATACACAATCAGCATCGGCGGGAAAAACTTTGTTGACACAATATATACGTACGCTGACGGAACTGATATTAAACTGATTGATATTGACAAGAATGACGGATATAAAGAACTTCTGTTTATGTTTTATACGGGTTACGCAGATGAGTACGAATACCGCGTTTACAAAATCACTGACGTGCCCCTGCTGATCTCCAAAGATTTATTTTTTAATACATTTGTACCCGACGGAAAGGGCAGTGTAACGGCGGAATATTATACGGGTTTCACTGTGATAACCGACATACTGAAATTATCTAAAGACGGAAATAAACTTGAAAGAGTCGAGTCGGACTATTATCCGATAGACATTGATGCAACTGTAACAAACCCTTTTGATTTACTCTCTGAACGAAACAATGATTCAAAAGTGGTTACCAGAACAAAGAAAAATGAAAAGATAAAATTAACCGGGTATGATCTAAAACGCATAAATGTTCTCGAGAAAGAAGTTCGCAAAATAAAAGGGATAGAAAAAACCGAAGAAGTGGAACATAGCTACAACTGGTTTAAGATTGAAACTTCTGATAAGAAGTCAGGATGGCTGTTTGCCGAACCCTGTAATTTCGATAAATTCTTTGAAGGAGTTAATTGTGCCGATTAATTTTGTCTTTTCTCTTCTGTTTTTTGATAATTGCTATGCACAAGTCACATTGAAAGATTCAACAGCAACACTGACCGATAACCTGTTAAAAGATTTAAGAAAAGCAGGAGATGATGAAATTGACCACAGCAAGCCGTTAATACTTGACGGAGTGTCTATACCCGTAATTTCCGAAGACGGAAAAAGTTTAAGCGGTGAAGAACTGATGAAGGTTATGATGACGGGTGATGACGGGATTGATCCGTACTTTGAAGGCGTGACGGAATATATTCACGGCTCAGCGAGGAGGGAAATAAATTGAAATATATCATTAAATTTCTATTTGCACACCTGAAAATTACGTTATTAATATTTACTATGTTTCTCCTGAGCAATTGTTATGCTCAGGAGATTTCAAAAGCCAGAAACATTATATATCTTGACATAGGAATAATCTTCACGGGCGGAGTGTCGGCAATAGGGACGGGAATAAATTACGAAAGAATGCTGAGTGATAATACAAGCATAAGAGCCGGAATAAATATCGGTATATTCAGCGCAGGAAAAAGCGGAGATGCTTTTTCGGGTTCAGGAATCGGATTTCCGGTTTCAATAAATTACATGACAAACAATAAAAACAAGTTTGAGATAGGTGCCGGAGCCGGACCGTATCTCGGATTCAGCAACAGCAAACTAATGATACTACCGGCAGTAAGAGTAGGTTACAGGTATCAGGAAGATGAACCCGGAATGATATACAGGGCAGGTGTTGAATTCCCGTCGAATTTCTATATATCGCTTGCGAGCATAGGATATCATTTTAAATAAAACACTTATATAAAAATGTATTTATGAAATTTAATCCGAATATGGTGAGAATACTGATTATAATATTTTCACTGTTTCTCTTTACAAATTGTTATACACAGGAGATTACAAAGGCGAATAACATTATATATCTTGATGTAGGATTGATATTTTCCGGCGGTTCCTTTGCTTTAGGTATGGGAGTCAATTACGAAAGAATGTTAAATGATAATTTCAGTATAAGGGGAGGAGTAAACATAGGATTTTATAATACTCATGTAATCGGAGATAAAATTGCCGGGACAAGCATAGGATTTCCTGTAACTTTTAATTACATGACAAACAATAAAAACAAATTTGAGGCTGGACTTGGCGGCGGACCGCGAATCAGTCTCACCGATAATAACAGCAACATATTCTTCCCTGCATTCAGATTAGGATACAGGTATCAGACGGACGAAGAAGGAATGATGTACAGAGCGGGCATTGATTTGCCGTCGAATATGTATATTTCGCTTGCGAGTATAGGATATCATTTTAAATAATTAATAATAAACCTATACAACCTGTACAGCAGAATCAGGCTCCCCCGGCACAGCAAACTGTATAGCAGAAAGAGAAAAGAGCTATTGACACGAAGGACACTTTGATTAAAGATTATTTTTTCTTCATAGTACCGTTCCATTTACCGTTAATATCAAGAGTTCCGTTAGTTGCTTTTGTGCTCCATGTACCGGAGAAACTATAGACATCACCTTTTTGAGTAACCTTTGCGGTATAATTGTATGTAGTCATCCTATAAGTATAACCCGAGCAGGTTAATGTTCCATCGCTGAATTCGAAGGGAACAGTCGGCATAGGGAAACCTTTTATATCAATTGAAAGAGAATTTTTTGATATAAGTTTAAACGTAAATGAAGTCGGCATTGGTGCTCCTTTAGTGCCAGGTAATTTAGCTTCAATTTGTTTTCTTGCCATTGCAATCGGAGTTGACCAGTTATCATAAGAAACGCCGCCTGTCCACTCCCCTACCAGATCTTCGGCTTTCATTTCACCGCCGACGAGTATAGTTCTGCAGACTTTCGTATCGAGGCGAGTAACCTTAACGGTCAATTTCTTATCCTTATCAGGTATGGTAAGAGACCAGTTAACGGAGCCGGGTGAAGTAAGCTGTTTAACAGAATTTCCGCCGAATGCGTAATCGCCGCCGATACATTCAATCTGAAGCGACGTACCTTTCTCCCCTACTGCTTCGACAGTTGCGGTAACAGTAAACTCGGGGGAAGACCCATCAGATTTAAGTTCAACATCGGATAATGCAAGAAGTTTCTTCTTATCATACTTCTTTCCGGTAACTTTTTCAATAGCCTGAAGAACAGCATCATCTGCCTGAATTAAATTTGATTCATAAATAAATCCTCCTCCGCTGACTTCTTTAGATGTTCCGGTAAGGATTTTCTTAATTTCAGCAGGAGTGAGTTTCGGGTCAATAGAGCGCAGGAGTGCAATCAAACCCGTGACCTGCGGCGTGGCGAAACTTGTTCCCGAATGGATTTTGCCGTCTTCCATTTTTATATCACCGCAAGCAACGACAGTCACCTCTTCATCATTGCTACCGTAAAAAACACAATTGGAATAACCAGATTTAACCTTATCCTTATCCACGGCGCCTACGGTCACAAGATTATAACTTTTACAAGAAAATTTCTATAAATTTTTGAAAAATACTGGTGCTGAGCGGTAGTATAATCATCCTTATGATTTCCGAACGAACAATTAATTATCGTAGCGCCATAGTCAATTTGTTTCTGAATATTTTTCATAGCTTCAACGGCAAAGGTTGCACTTTGGTAGCCTACTTCAGAAGCATTAAATTCAGATAGATCATCCGGGTTTACATTCTTATTATTAATTTGCTTCCAGTTACAATCACCTGATGTTGTTGTGTTTACAGTTAACTTATCGCCCAGGACAGAAGCAACTCCCGACATGCCTCCGTTATCATTATTCGCGGCAATTATTTCCGTAACCATTGTACCGTGAGTAAGCTCATTTTTTTCATTCATATCCTTTCTAAGAACCGGTACTATGAGGGATTTCCCTGATTTAAGTTCATCGGAATCATAATTAATATCAGTATCCACGACACCTACAGTAACATCATTCAGTTTTACGCCTGTAGCTTTTATGATATCCCATGCTTTTTTAAGGTTAATCATTTCATACGGTTTTCCATTATCTCCCTCGTAGAACGGGTCATCGAACGAATTACACGAAGAATTTTCGGGTCCATCGAAACGCAATACGGCATCAGGAAATGCAAATAAAACTTTATCCGAAGTTTTAGCTTTTTCGATAGCCGCGTACAAATCTTCTTTTGATTTCCCGTCGAATTCAATCTGATAAAGATTATTGAGTTCAATTTCTCCTACAACCTTTCCGTTAACAAGTTTTGCAACATCCTTTGCATCACTTTTACCGCAATCATCTTTCAGAACAACAGCGAACATATTTGCCGGAGCCATACCTTTATTCTCAAGCCGTACAATTTTATTTGTTTCCGGCTCCTTATAATCCGCGATCATTTTGTGAGGACCCGAAAAAAAGATTTTATACACAATGAATACAGCGGTCACAAAAACAATAAAAGCAAAAGCTAATAATGAAATTAATAAACCTTTTTTGCTTTTCTTTTTGACAGGAGGTATAAATTGCTGCGGAGGCGGAGAAATTGGAACCGGCGGAGACGGGGTTACCGGTGCCGGCGGAGGCAGAATAACGTGGGGGGGCGAAGGCGGAGTAACGTGTGAAGGCGGAGGTGAATCAGGGATATTTTGGTTTTCATTTTGCAAATGATATCCGCATTCCGGACAAAACCTCGATTCCGGCTTCAGTTTATTCCCGCATTTTCTGCAATAATTCATATTGATTTTATTATTTGTATCACTATGAAAAAGTGAAAGTAGTAAAATCCCGTAGTAATTAAAACAACAAAAGCAAAGAATGGAATTGTTTACACGAATTTTGAAATGGCAACGTCTTGAACTTATACAAATTTGCCCGTCTTGCCGGAAGGTCATTGGGATGGACTCGCTGATTTTTCCAAGGAAGAAAATAAAATACCACTTGGGTTTCTTGAGGGTCTTAATAATAAAATAAGAGTAATTCAACGCAGGTCTTACGGTTTACATGATGAAGAATATCTCAAGCTAAAAGTCT
>JAPLFI010000181.1:0-1440 GCA_026390755.1 Ignavibacteriota bacterium | reverse complement strand
TTTAGCTAATAAAATATGTAAAAATAATGTTCATTACAAAAAGAAAGTTGTCAAATTGGAAGAACTATTTTGGGGTTATAAATGGAAATTCATCATATTTAAGGCGAAAATCACTAATAAAAAAAATAATAATTTTATAATCTGTGAATCTGTGGCAACCTTTATAATATTTACGCTGAGTAGTTACTAAACAGATAAATTAAAAGTCAATCGTAACTACTCACCCGCTAATTTAGAACGCTGATGACGCTGATTGTTATGATTAAATAAGATTTTTTTTGATAATATCTGCGATATAAAAACCAACTTCTTGATTGTCATAGTAAACTTTTATTTGATGTGGCGTTTCACAGCTCAATCCCAATTTTCTTAATTCAATCAAAAGTGCATTTACATAGACCTTCTACCCAAGAAACCATAGCCAAGAGTATTGCCGACTTTGTAAAAAGCGCTAATAATTTTTTGCGTGATTTCCGAATGTTTATAATTATCTGCGTTCATCATATTAATCTGCGTTATCTGCGTTCCATTGCATTGTTAATGATAGCTGAGTAGTTACACAATTTTTTACCGTATATTTATTCCATATTTTCCGAGTTTTCTGATCAACAAATCTTTTTCATAAGGTTTCGAAATATAATCGTCGCAGCCTGCTGAGATTGCTTTATGTTCATCACCGCTTGCGGCATGAGCTGTTACTGAAATTACAGGAAGGTTTTTCCTGAAAGATTTTATAAGTTTAGTAGCTTCTAATCCGTTCATGTCCGGCATTTTCAAATCCATCAGAATAAGGGATATATCAGTACGTTCAAGGCATTTTTTCACTGCTTCATTGCCTGTTAAGACGCTCAATAATTCAACCGAAGAATTCTTCAATATGGCTTTTATGTAAGCATAGCATGTTTCATCATCTTCGGCTATCAGAATTACCGGTTGAATTTCTGCTGCGGGTGAAGGAGTTTCAGCGGCGGATGAAGGAATTTCTGCGGCGGGTGACGGAGTTTCAGCGGCGGATGAAGGAATTTCTGAAACCGATGACGGAATTTCTGCGGCGGGTGACGGAATTGTAAAGAAAAATGTTGAACCCTTTCCTTTAACAGATTCGAAACCGATTTCACCACCGAGCAATTCCACCATTCCCCTGGCGATAGATAAACCCAATCCACAGCCTTCGTATCCTCTTGTATCTGATGTATCTTCCTGCATAAATATCCCGAAAATCTTATTCCGTGCTTCAGGTTTTATTCCAACACCCGTATCCCTGACAAAAAATCTGAAAAAATTACTCCCGACGGTATAGCCAAAAGTTATGCTTCCGGTATGAGTAAATTTCACGGCATTACTCAGCAAATGTAAGAGCGTTTTTTCGAGTAACCCTGCATCGGTATGAATTTCCATATTCTCTTCAGGAATATCCAAACATAAGGGCAAGTTTTTTTC
>JAPLFI010000062.1 GCA_026390755.1 Ignavibacteriota bacterium | reverse complement strand
TGTCTGACATACGACCCGGGAATGGGAATCGTTCGCCATGCCGATGCCGGATACGAAAGCGCAATTGAAAACCGGAAGAAGTTCGGAATCCGTATGCCGATGATAAAATATTGAGTATTGAGTATTGGGTATTGGTAATTAGTATTTAGTATTTAGTAATTGGTATTTAGATAAATTATAGATTCCGGACAAGTTTTATTGTGAATTCATAATCTCTTCTATTTCGCCTGCTGATACAGGGATGTTTTTAAATAAATCGTTATTACCCTTGTCGGTAACAACTATGTTGTTTTCAAGCCTTATTCCTATACCTTCTTCAGGAATGTATATGCCCGGCTCAACAGTGAATACCATGCCGGGTTTGTATGGCAGGTGGAAATATCCTACGTCATGCACGTCGAGCCCGAGGAAATGGGATACATTGTGCATAAAATATTTCTTAAATGCAGGGCAGTTCTTGTCCTGTATCTTTATGTCGTCCATTGTGATTAAACCAAGGTCAACAAGTTCCTTCTCCATGTTCGCCTCGGTTTCTTTCTGAATATCTTTCCAGACTCCGCCCGGCTTAATAAGCTTTATTGTTCCTTTCATTACTCTGAGGCATGCATTGTAAACTTCTTTCTGACGTTTTGTGAACTTTCCGTTAACCGGCAAACAGCGTGTCATATCCGCATTGTAATTAGCCCACATTGTGCAATACGCAGGCGCTCGGTCCCGAAGCAATTATCGGATAGTAATCCGCGAATGCGCCTGCATTTCTCACGAATTCATGTCCGAATTCAGCTTCTATCTCGTATTCCCATACTCCGGGTTTCAGGAATTTCATAACACGCCTAAATCCTTTTTCCGTTATATCGGCGGCTTTTTGCAACAGTTTAATTTCTTCGGGCGATTTTATCATTCTCAATTTATTAATCACGGGCGCAAGACGCATATATGTATGAAGAGGATATTCTTCCCTGCATTGTTTAATAAACCTCGCCGCTCTCGTTTCGACTTCAATTACCGCTCTTTTATGCTCATTTGAGTTTATGTAAATATTTTCCGCATCCGTTACAAGCAGTCTGAATATTCTCGGGAATTCCGACAGCCATTGTATGTTTTCAATTCCCGTCACCTCCGTTGCTTCGTCCTTCATAAGTTTTCTGCCTTCCCATACGGCAATCATAGCGCTCGTTTCCTTCAAGAAAAGTACTTCCCTGAAAGCCGGATCGGGTGAATCAGGAAATAATACAAGGATTGTCTCCTCCTGATTAACGCCTGTAAGCCAGAAAAGGTCTGTGTTTTGCCTGAACTTCATCGTGCCGTCAGCGTTAGTCGGCATTGTATCGTTAGCCTGTATAAATGCTGTTGAACCGGGTTTCAATTGCCCTGCAAGTTTTGCCCTGTTTTTAATAAACAGTTCTTTATTGATTTTAACATTCCTCATAGTGTTTGTTTTTTTTATATTTTTTTCATTCGTTAAATCCGAGCAGGATTCCCTTATTCATTATTAAATCTTCATCAAAGTAAACATCGGGACTTTTCACAAGCCCGTCGAGATGGCTCGCTACTTTTATAATTCCGCCCATGGATACGTTATTTCCAAAAGCTATATGTATTGTGCCGTAAACCTTTTCGTCTTCGAGTATCTCTCCGCACAACTGAGCTTTATAATTCGTACCGAAACCAAACTCCGCCACTGCTCTCGCTTCGCGTCCCGGTTTATCAAGAATAGCCGTTAGCCGTTTTGCTTCTTCTCCGCCTTCTATTTTTTCCGCGTATCCGTTAACCACCGTAATTATTATCGGCTCTTTCAGTAAACCTATACCAGCCATTGAACCGTCAATAACAACCGTTCCGTTTGTCTTGTCTTCCCAGGGCGCCAGGTAAACCTCACCTGAGGGAAGATTACCGCCGTCACCTTTATTTCTCAGGACACCGGTACTTTCAAGTATGTTCCTGTCTTTCATCGGCATTGATATATCCGTTCCGCTTTCCGTAACTACTCTGATTACTGAAGTTTTACGCAGTTTATCAGCTACAAATTTTGTCATACTGATTATTTTACTGTAATCAGCATTCAGGCATCGTATCATAGTTTCTGTCCATATACCCGGCATGGTACCGACCCGCACGCCTATTTTAGAGGCTTCACGTCTCGCATTTGTGTGTGTGAGTGATTTCTGCGTGGGACACAGTACAACATCAACAGTTTTCATGAGCTCTGCAATTTGCGGCGGCGGCTCCTGCCCGTTAATTTCCCGTGATTTCATTTCAAGAGAGAATGCTTCTTTACAGAGAAGTTTGCCCTCTTCGAGAAGTGCCTGCGCAATTTCTCTTTTTGTTTCATCTGTTATTATCAGCAATGTTTCTTCGGGCTTTAAGCCCATACAATCCGCAAGCGCAATCTGTGCCGCCTTTTTTAATTCTTCGTTTTTATTCATGGTAATTATATATTTAAATTGCGTAGGAAAATTAATGCCATACAACTATTGAATTATTCCTAATATATTTATAAAATCAAGATATTTCAATTTACTTACACGATTATATCAGGAACGTTATTGTACGAACATTGCTGAAATTTACAGAAAATATTGAACTTTCTAAGCTTACTTCTATCGGACTTGGGGGAAGAGCGAAGCTTTTCTGTGAATGCGATACCGATGACAAACTTGCTGAATGTATAAAATATGCGGATGAGAACAAAATTCCTTTCTATATACTCGGAGGCGGTTCGAATACTGTTTTTTCCGATAATGGTTTTGACGGTCTTGTAATAAAAATTAACATCAGGGGTATTCAGGTTCATAATGAATTCAGAGACAATGTAATTCTGAATGCCGGAGCAGGCGAAGACTGGGACGCGCTTGTAAAATATTGCGTTGAGAGTAGTTATACAGGGCTTGAATGTTTGTCGGGAATTCCGGGCAGTGCAGGAGCAACGCCGATACAAAACGTCGGAGCTTACGGACAGGAAGTGAAAGATGTAATTATGTTCGTAAAGACTCTCGACCGGAGGACTATGAAACCTGTTATGTTTTCAAACGAAGATTGCCTCTTCGCTTACCGTACCAGCCGTTTCAAGACCATTGATAAAGGAAAATACATAGTCACTAACGTGATGTTCCGTCTTAAAATAAACGGCGAGCCTGACATTAAATACAAAGAACTTGATGATTATATCAAAACAAAAACCGATTTATACAGATTGAAAGAATGCAAAGGAAAGCTCGAAACCGTCAGGAATGCGGTTATTGAAATCAGGAAAAGTAAATCAATGGTTCTCGACCCGGCTGACGCGGATTCCCGTTCCTGCGGATCATTCTTCGTAAATCCGTTATTAAAGGAAGATGAATTGCAAAAACTGAAAGCCGTGTATGAAGAAATTCCGGTATTTCCGGCGGGTCAGTATTTTAAGATATCTGCCGCCCGGCTGATTGAAAATTCCGGTTTCATGAAAGGATTTACAAAAAACGGCGCCGGGATTTCATCGAAACATACGCTGGCGCTCGTTAATAAAGGATGCACTGCGTATGATTTGATTGCCCTTGCGGATGAAATATCAGCTAAAGTATATGAAAAATACGGTGTTAAACTTGAAAAAGAACCTGTTCTTGCCGGGTTTTAACAAAAAAGTTCTTTTGAAACTATGGTATTTTATTTTTACATTAATTATCCTTATGAAAATATGTAAATTAAAATATGTCTAAAAAAAGTTTTGCGAGTGTTTCTTTACATACTCTCGGATGTAAGCTGAATTACAGTGAAACGTCAACACTTGCAAAGCAATTTGAAACGAGAGGCATACAGCTAAAGCGGTTCGGTGAGAAATCTGATATCTTCGTTCTCAATACCTGTACAGTTACTGATAACGCGGATAAAGAGTGCCGCCGGATTATACGAAGTGTAATCAGGAATAATCCGGATACATACATAGTAATAACCGGATGCTATGCGCAGTTACAGCCGGGAGATATTGCGGCAATTGAAGGAGTTGACCTTATTCTCGGTTCGCAGGAGAAATTTAAGTTATTCGATTATCTCGAAAAAAGTCCTGCGAATTTTGATTCCGACTTGCTCCCGTGCGTATTTAAAAAAAGTACTGTAGAACCAAAAACAAAAATTTTCGTATCTGAAATAAAGGGAACTGACGGTATCGGAGAGGCTTTTTCAGCCGATACAGATTCAAGAACGCGGGCGTTTCTTAAAATTCAGGACGGATGTGATTATTCTTGTTCTTTCTGTACTATTCCGCTTGCCCGCGGCAGTTCGCGCAGTCTGCACGCGGATAAGGTTATTGAAAACGCGCAGAGGATTATTGACGCGGGATATAAGGAAATTATACTTACCGGCGTTAATACGGGCGATTATAATTATACCGAAGGAATTAACGGCGCAGGTTCTGTTTATAAATTTATTGATGTTCTTTACAAACTTGAAAAGCTCGATATTAAACGGATTCGAATTAGTTCTATTGAGCCGAATCTCTTAACCGATGAAATTATTCAGCTTGTAAAATCATCGGATAAGTTCTGCAATCATTTCCATATTCCTCTGCAGAGCGGTGATTCGGATATACTAAAACTTATGAAGCGGCGTTATAACCCCGGTTTTTTCGGAGACCTTATACATAAACTGAATGAGGAAATCGAAAATGCCGGTATCGGAATAGATGTTATTGCCGGCTTTCCGGGTGAATCGGATGTGAACTTCGGGAATACATATAATTTTATTGATGCGCTTCCCGTAAGCTATTTACATGTTTTCGGCTATTCCGAGCGGAGGAATACGCCCGCCGCCGCATTTCAGGGAAAAGTGGATGTTAAAGTGCGGAAAGAGAGAAGTTTGTTACTCAGGAATCTTTCGGAGAAAAAGAGGTCCGTGTTTTATTCGCGTTTTGCGGGAACCGAACAATCCGTTCTTTTTGAATCGGGTCAAGCGAAATCGGGCAATGAATATATAGAGGGCTTTACGGGTAATTATATTCGTGTAATAACAAAAATAAATCCTGAAGGCAGACCTGATTTACAGAATGAGATAAGAAAGGTCAGGCTGAACAGAGCTTTCGACGGAACTCTCGGCAGAACTTTTTCGGGTGTTAACGGTATTAAGGCTGTTTTAAGTGAATTAATTTAAAATTAATCTTTTTTTATATTTACAAATTTAATATGTAGATTCCGGCGCAGACCTATTTTAAAATGCCGCCGGAACGACATGGAGGAGATATGAAACTCTTTTTAATCAGACACACAGAGGCAATAGATTACGAAACGGAATCGGTAAGGAATGATGAATACCGGTACGTTACGCCTAAGGGCAGAAAGATTGCGCAAACTGTATTCCGCAGTCTCAAAGAGGAACTTGCCGATCTCGACAAGATTTTCACAAGTCCGTTTATACGCTGTGTTCAGACTTCCGAGATTTTAGCTGTTTCAATGAAGTATAAACACGATGTTGAAATCGCGAATGAGCTTGTTATGTCATCAACTGCGGCAAAAGTGGTTCACTTGCTTAAACGCAATACTGTTTTTAGTTCTATCGCTCTTGTCGGTCACGAGCCGATGATGAGCGCGCTTATTGAAGAACTTTCAGACAGAAAACCTGCGGGCTTTATGTTTAAAAAAGCGGGGGTTTGTTTTATTGATTATAATGCAGCCGCGAAAGAGGGTAAGTTTATGTGGTACTTCTGCCCGAAAACTTCCGCGTTTATAAAATAACGTTTAAGTTAATCTGATGTATATTGCCGATGCATTGATTTGCGCCTCCGGGCTCGGTTTTTCTTATAATAAAGCCGGGTTAATTCTTAAGGATGTTTCAGCCGAAATTCCGCGCGGAAGTTTTTCCTGCGTCATCGGCAGAAACGGCTCGGGCAAATCAACGTTTGTAAAGATTCTATCAGGCATTTATTCGGGCTATACGGGAACGGTTACTTATAATGATGAGGATATTCGAAATATTCCCGCAAAAAAACTCGCCTCGGTTTTAGCTTTCATTCCGCAGTACAGTTTTATACAGGAGAATAATATTTCTGTTTATGAATTTCTGACAGCGGGCAGGTATTCATATAAAAGGTTTACTGATTTTTTTTACGATTCCGGGGACTTCTCTGCAATTTCTGCCGCGCTTGATATACTCGGTATTACTGAACTGCGGGACCGGCTTCTGAGCGGACTTTCCGGCGGAGAACGGCAGAAGGTTCTTATCGCGCTTGCGCTTGTTCAACTCGATATTGGCTCCGACCTTAGAGGAAAAACACTGATTATTGATGAGCCGCTTACTTATCTCGACGTGAATTATCAGTTTGAAATTTTTAATGTTTTGTCTAAATTGAACAGGGAAAAAGGGTTAACAGTGATTGCTGTTATTCATGACCTTAATATGTCTATTAAGTTCACGGGTTTTACTCTGCTGATGGAATCGGGAAGGATTATACGCGCGGGGAAAACTATTGATATTATCACGGAGGAGTCAATCGGTAAGTATTTTATGATAAATGCGCAGATTGTAAATTTCGAGAATGAGTTTCATATTAATTTTATACCTACGGGATAAATAAATTAAGAGCGAAGCGAAGAGAAGATAACACGAATTAACACAAATTGCCGCGAATTGAGTATATGAACAAGAGCGGGGACACAGATAAGAGCTTTTTTAGAATAAGAACAAAAACGATGGAAGATAAACACAAAAATATTATAGTATCAGAAATTAAGAACTTTTCCGGTAAGGATTTCTTGAAGACTAAGAAGATTATTCTTAACCGTCCCGATAAAAGAAATTCTCTCGACGATGTAATGATTCGTGAACTGACTGAGGCGATCAACGATTTTTCGGAAGATACTGAAACACGGAGTATTGTTATTACAGGCGCGGGGGGGAATTTCTGCTCGGGGCTTTATCTGGATTATTTGCATAAAATTTCCGAGTTCGACGTCCTGCAGAATAAAAAGGATTCTCAGAACTATAAAAACCTACTGCTTGCGATTTATAACTGCCGTAAACCGGTAATTGCTATGGTTGACGGATATGCCCTTGCGGGAGGATGCGGCATCGCCAGCGCCTGTGATATTATTGTGGCTTCGGATAAGGCGCAGTTCGGTTACACGGAGGTTAAAATCGGCTTTATTCCGGCGATTGTAATGGTCTTTCTGCTTAAACGCGTAAGCGAAACTCACGCGAAAGATTTACTGCTGACTTCAAAGTTTATTACAGGCACCGAAGCTCACAGAATCGGATTTGTTAATTATGTTGTAGAGCAATATATGCTTGAGAGCTATACTGAAAAGCTTTGCGAAAGTCTTAATTCTCTCCCCGCAAGCTCAATTTCTCTCACAAAGGAAATGTTTAAGAATGTTTCTTCTATGAGTTTTGAGTCGGCGCTGGACTATGCAGTTGATATGAACACAATAACGCGCATGTCGGAGGATTGCAAAAACGGAATACGTAAATTTTTAACTAAAAAGTGATCTTAACGTAAAATAAGACAAACACTTAAAATTTAACACTTAACACTTAACACTTAACACTTAATATTTAATATTTAATATTTATTAATTAAATTAAACTGAAAAATGACAGACCCAAAAAAGTATAAAGAGCTTCAGTATCTCGACCGTAACGAATCGCAGTACGGTCCATCGCCTAATTGTTACGAATTCCTGAAAAATGTAACAATAGACGAACTTTCGTGCTATTCCCGCGATTTTGCCAGAGGTATTAAGTCAAGCCTTTCAAAGCGTATTGCGGATGATTTCGGTTTACCGGAGCGCCAGGTAATTCTCTCTTACGGCAGTGAAGACCTCCTGAAACAGATTATACACTATTATCTTGAGCGCAAGGAAAAGATTCTGATTCCCAGGGAAGCATGGTGGTATTACAAAAAGGTTGCATACGAAGTCGGCGGGTTTAACGTTGAATATCCGATGGCAAAGCGTATTACAAATGAGGGCATTGCTACTTT
This sequence comes from Ignavibacteriota bacterium, assembly GCA_026390755.1. Classification (GTDB taxonomy): domain Bacteria; phylum Bacteroidota; class Ignavibacteria; order Tepidaquicellales; family Tepidaquicellaceae; genus JAPLFI01. The sequence continues at coordinate 11,130 of JAPLFI010000062.1, read as the reverse complement.
TATGTACGATGTGGATAAGATGATAGAAATTTACGACCGCGAAAGTCCGCGTATAGTCCTTATCGCTTCGCCTAATAATCCGACGGGCAACAGAATTCCCAAAGAAGACCTCAAGCGATTCCTCGATGCCTGCAGGGGAGCTCTTGTTATGATAGATGAAGCTTACTGGGGATTCGGCTCGCTGGAGAATGATTACGTTAAACCGTTCCTTGATGAGTTCCCGAATCTCGTTATCTGCCGGACTTTCTCAAAGTATTATGCGCTTGCGGGATGCCGTATGGGTTTCTCATTCGCAGGGAAAAATCTTGAGGAGCTTATTAATTATTCCATGCGTTATCTCGGATATAACCGCATTTCCGAAAAACTCGGCGAAATTGCAATTGACGATTCCGAGTATTATGAAAGAGTCACTGCGCTGATGCAGGAAGATAAGGAATACTTTTACACTGAGTTTGCGAAGCTCGACGGTTTTACGCCCTATAAATCGTATGCCAATTTTATGCTTGTTGATATGCCGATGGATATTCGCAAAGGTCTGAATAAATTCCTTAAGGAGCGCAATCTGCTGATTAAGTTCCTTGATGAAGAGGCATTTAAGACGGAAACCCGCATTACACTCGGTACACGCGAACAGAATATGTACCTTATGGACAGCATAAAAGAATATTTAGGTAAATAAGGAGAATTTTTAATGGCAAAAACACTAAAGAAAGGACCTGCGGCTCCGAAAAAGCCGAACTATACGCTTTATGTTATTTCAGCCGCTGTTTTAATTGCGGCGGCTTATTTTATATATACATCCATGTCAGATAAAAAATCAAATTACACTTTAAACACGGACAGATTAGAAAAGTTAAAAGACGTTGCCGAGCCTCAGTTCAAAAAACAGGGTGAGCTTGAATTTATCAGCGCCCAAAAAAGTTCTACCGGGAATAAAATTCTCGGTAAAATCGAGATAGAAATAGCCGACAAGGATTCAACCCGTATGCAGGGGCTGATGTACAGAAAATCCATGTCCGAAGACAAAGGAATGCTTTTTATATTTCCAATCTCGGAGCCGCAGTCTTTCTGGATGAAGAACACTATAATATCCCTCGATATAATTTTTGTAAACGAGGATAAAGAAATTGTAAAAATTCATAAAAATACGGTTCCTTACTCGAAAAGTTCCAATTCATCGTTTAAAAAATCAATGTACGTTGTTGAAGTTGTTGCAGGGTTCACGGATAAATACAAAATAGCGGAAGGCGATAGAATTGATTATAAAACAGCTTCGTACCAGAAATAAGCAACCGGATGACCAAGAAAAAAATAAAATCAGATTATTTCTTAAACCGCGAGCTTAGCTGGATAGAGTTTAACCGCCGCGTACTTGAAGAAGCCGCTGACAAGTCACAGCCGCTGTTTGAACGCGTCAAGTTTCTTTCTATTTTCTGCACTAATCTCGACGAGTTCTTTATGATACGCGTCTCGGGACTGAAACGTCAGATTATCGGCGGAGTTCACGAAGCATCTTCAGACGGTCTTACGGCACTTGAACAGTACGATTTAATCTATCAGGAACTTGTTCCGATGATTAAAGAACTTTACAGAATTTTTAACGAAGATATTATACGGGAACTCGCCAAGAATAAAATCAGATTCCATGCTTACGAGGAACTTTCGAAAGCGGACAGAAACGAAATTGACAATTATTTCGACAATCAGGTTTATCCTATTCTCACACCTATAGCAATAGATAATGTACATCCGTTTCCGAACCTTGTTAACCGCACACTTGCACTTGCAATAGTACTTGATGACCCGGAAACCGCTCACAATGAAGAGCGTATTTCCGTGATACAGATACCCGGGAATCTGCCGCGTTTTCATAAACTTGACAATCCCGGTTACAACAGTTTTTTACCTGTTGAAGATATTATCCGCGCCAATGCCCATAAACTTTTTCCGGGTATGCATATACAGGGTTCATACACATTCAGGATAACACGCAATGCCGACCTTGAACTTGAAGAGGAAGAAGCTGACGACCTGCTTACTTTAATCGAGGAAGAAATTAAGCGGCGGCGGCTTGGCGTCATTGTACGTCTTGAAGTACAGAAATATATTCCCGATAAGGTTCTCAGATTTCTTATATCCGACCTTGAACTTGAAGGAAATGAGGTTTACATGGTAAACGGACTGATTAACCTCGGTGATTTGATGAATATATATAAACTTGACAAGCGAAACCTCAAGGACGAGAGTTTCAGTCCCAGAATATCTTCTTTCTTTGTTGAGGAAATCGATTTTTTCAAAGCTATACGCAAACGTGATATACTGCTTCATCATCCGTTCTATTCTTTTTCGTCTGTAAGCGAATTTATAGCACAGGCGGCGGAAGATAAAAATGTTTTTGCGATAAAGCTGATACTCTACCGTACAAGCGGTGATTCTCCGATAATCAAATCGCTGATACATGCGGCTGAAAACGGGAAGCAGGTTACAGCAGTCGTCGAGCTTAAAGCGCGGTTCGACGAAGAGAATAATATTGTCTGGGCGCGGAAGCTTGAGAATGCGGGAGTCCATGTGGTTTACGGAATCTCGGGGCTTAAGACTCACTGCAAAATGCTTCTTGTGGTCCGCCGTGAACACGGGGAAATGAAACGCTATCTGCATCTCAGTACGGGAAATTATAATCCTATTACATCAAAAATATATACTGATTTCGGACTGTTTACGGCTAACGAGGATTTTTGTAAAGACGCTTCCGACCTTTTCAATTATCTTACGGGCTTTTCGCGTCAGAAAGAATACAGGAAATTTCTTATCGCTCCGTTCGGAATGCGGAAAGGACTTATTAATTTAATTGATAACGAGATTAAATCGCATAAACAAAATTCCAACGGTAGAATTATTATAAAGTCAAATTCACTGGTTGATGATAAAATCATTATGAAGCTTTATCAGGCATCAACTGCCGGAGTGAAAGTTGACCTGATTATACGCGGTATCTGCCGTATCCGTCCGGGAATTACCGGACTGAGTGAGAATATCAGCGTGGTCAGTATTGTGGGCAGATTCCTTGAGCATACACGGGCTTACTGGTTTTATAATAACGGGAAACCCGTAATATACACGGGCAGTGCCGATATTATGCAGAGAAATTTTGACAGACGTGTTGAAATGCTTTATCCGATTGAACATTCGGGGATAAAAGAAGACATAACGGAAATACTCGGATATTATCTGAATGATAATGTTAAGGCAAGAATTTTAGACGGAAACGGAAATTACACAAAAAAAGAGTTTGTTTCGGGCAAATTACCGGATTGCGAAAAAAGTTCTGCGAAAACGGCAAATCTTAACACTCAGGAATATTTATTGTCAAAGGTTAAGAAGAAATTCCTGTCCGAGCGAAAGAAAGAATACCGTAAGAAAATTAAAAAATTAAAACAAAAAAACCGTACTTCATAGAACATTCCTGAAATAATCCTGATGCTGAAACAATCCCGAAACGAGTTCGGGACAAGGAAGCATGACAAGAATAGGGTTCAGGACAAGTTTCAAGGTACGAAACATTTATTAACACTTAATACTTAACACTTAACACTTAACACTTAATACTTAATACTAAATACTAAATATGAGTTTATTTTCCGATTACAAAACATCACTGAAAAGTTTCGATGTCGAAGAGATAATTGATTTGCTGTTTTTCAGACCGCTGTCTTTTCTTTTTGTTAAACTGATATATCCGACTAATATTACTCCGAACCAGATTTCAGTTGTATCAATGATTTTCGGTTTACTATCGGGCGTTATGTTCGCCTTCGGCAACCATGTATTTTTTATGCTCGGGGGCGCAATGGTGCTTATATCCAATGTGCTTGACTGCGCCGACGGACAGCTTGCGAGGCTCAAGAAAAACGGGACAAAAATCGGCAGAGTGATTGACGGATTTATTGATTATGTAACCGGACTTTCGATATTTGCAGGAATAGGCATCGGACTAAGTATATATACGGGTAATTATTTTTACGTTTGGGTGCTTACACTTGCCGCGGCAGGCTCAAGGATTCTTCAGAATATGTATTTCGATAACTACAGGAATATGTATATGAGTTACGTATATGACAAAGGCGCGAACATATCAAAAGAGATTGAAGAGTTCAGAAGGCTTCGCGAATCGCTTAAACATGTTAACGGAAGACGCGGCGAGAAATTTCTTGTGGATATATACATTAAATACACTTCAACACAGAAAACGGCTACGCAGGATAATATTCTGAGAATATCGCCCGAAGAATACAGGAAAAGGAACAAATTTCTGCTTCGCGTCTGGAGCTGGCTCGGATCCACCACACATCTCGCCGCTGTGATAATCTGCGTTGCGTTCAACCGGCTCGACATATATCTCTGGCTGACGGTAACAGTCGGGAATGTGATGCTGTTGATATTATATCTGATTCAAAGAAACGTCATTAATAGTTTAACGAGACAATAATTATGCAGGCAATTATTCTCGCCGCGGGACTGGCAAAACGCCTCAGACCGCTTACCGATACAACTCCTAAGTGTCTTCTTGATTTAGGGGGAGTGAACCTTCTTCATCGCGCAATGGATAATATTATCAGAAACGGTATTAAAGATTTTATTTTCGTCACGGGCTATCGGGAGAGTATGATAAAAGATTATCTGAATACATATTTTCGCGGAGTAAATATTGAGTTTTTAACAAACGGCGATTATATGAACAACAACAATTCATATTCGCTATGGATGACAAAATCTCTTGTTCGGGAAGATGTTATACTTTTAGACAGCGATATACTCTTCGATGCGCGTATTATCGGGAAGCTTCTTTCAGATAAACACGAAAATTCGGTAGCAGTGAATATAACTCCGCATCTTGACGCAGAGCAGATTAAAGTAACTGTTGACGCCGAAAACCGCATACTTGAAATCGGGAAGGAAGTCAAAATATCCGAGGCAGTCGGCGAATCTATCGGAATTGAAAAGTTTTCAAAACGCTTCATGGATGAAATATTTAAAGTACTTGACAGGAAGATTTTAAAAGAAAACAATGTTAACGAGTTTTACGAAAGAACTTTCGAGGAAATCATTTCCCGGGAAAGTTCTGCGTACGACGGGAACAGCTTATACTGCGTTGATGTTTCAGTTTATAAATGCATGGAAATTGATACAGTAGAGGATTATAATAACGCCGTTAAATCAATGTTAAATTATCAGTTGAAAAACACATAACACTAACACTTAACATATAACACTTAATAAATTGAGTAATTACAGAAGACCGGGTTTCGGCGGATTCACACTATTTCCGCCTGTTATAAAATATCTGCTTATTTCGAATATCGCGATATTTTTACTTCAGCACTTTTTCTTTGCCGCGTTAAAAGCCGGGAGTGTGAATATCGGAGACGAGTTCATTAAAAATTTTGCTTTATTTGACATACATTCTCCTTTTTTCCGACCATGGCAGATTTTCACTTATATGTTCCTTCACGGAAGTTTCTCTCATTTATTTTTTAATATGTTCGCGCTCTGGATGTTCGGACTTGAACTCGAGAACCTCTGGGGTTCAAAGAAATTTCTTTTATATTATACAATCTGCGGACTCGGCGCCGGTATAGCTAACTTATTTCTCGCGCCGCTTTTTACTAATATTCCGCCGAACGTACCTACTGTAGGAGCTTCCGGCTCAATATACGGTGTTCTCGTGGCATTCGGATATCTCTTCCCAAACAGATATATTTATATTTACTTTATGATACCGGTTAAGGCTAAGTATCTCATTATTCTCTATATGGCAATTGAAGTGTTTTCCGTAGCTTCGCAATCTGCCACAGGTATTGCGCATATAGCGCATCTGGGAGGCGCTGTTGTCGGTTTTGTTTACTTATACTTTACTGAAAAACGCAGTAGACTGGATATGTTTAAATTTGGCGATACAAGTAACCTGTCGGGATTTTTCAACGGATTTAAAAAAGGTTCTGCTAAAAACAAACAGGAATCACAAAATAGTTCTGCACCGCCGTGGAAAAAAGAACCTCCTGCAAAAAGTTCTGCCGGCTCGTCAAAGCCGAAAGAAGTTAATGATGCAAAAAAGAGTTCTGCGTACGAAGATATTAACGACAATAAATTCGAAAATGATATGCGCCGCAATGAAAAGGAAGCCCGGGACAAAATAGACGCTATACTAGATAAACTCAGCGCTAAGGGTTATGGCAGTCTTTCAGAAGAAGAAAAACGGGTTTTATTTCAGGAGAGCAAGAAACTCCGGTAGTTAAGTGTTAATCAGTTAGTCCTCAAATTGATTGCAAAATGGCAAAGAAATCTAATTAAAAATTAAAACTTTAAGTTAAGGCAGGAACAATGCTAAATTCTTTTACAATTAGTCCGGCTGCGATTACTTTTTTCCCAAGTTTTGTTAGATAGTATTTAAATGTATTTTTGACCTTTTTGATTAATCCGAATAATTTTAATCGTTTTATAACTCGAGACATTTGGGAAGCACTTATAGAGTGTTTTAATCTTTTTCTTAAAGATTTGTTGCGAAATCCGTTAATATTGAATTCGCCGGAGAGTAGAACTTGAAAAAGATTTGAATCAAATTTATCAAAAAAATTAAATCCTTTGTATGAACGATCATTCTCAACTTTTTTTCCTGAGAGCTTATTAAGTTTGTTTCTTCCGTCTGAGTTATCAGTGAAAGAGGCTAAATAATCCAAATATCTTGAATTAGATGAATTACAATGTTTGCCCAAATCGTAAAAACTGTAGATTGATTTTTTCATACTTGCGAACCTTGTTACTGTTTCACCGCTTTTAGTTACTACATCGCGATATATTTTTAATTCACCAATATCGTTAATTGTTGTTTCAATTCGCAATATTGTCTTTCCTTTATCATATATCTTAATGCTGTTTGCACCCATAAAGTGCTTAATCCTCGTGCCCTGGATTTGTTTGTTATATTTTGAGCCTACTTCGTCTTCATAGTTAGCTGCTAATTTTCTTGAGAAGAAGGTTGCTATGTTACCGGGTTTTACTGTATGAATACATTTTAGAACTAATTCTTCGTATATACTTTTGATTGCTTCCGAATTTTTAAATATTAAATCGGTTGAATATTCTGCCTGGGTTATTGACCATCGGTATGTTTGATTTGTGGTCACTAAAAATGGTATATAACGGCTGCTTATTATATCAAGCCAGTTATGAATAACTTCGGTTCTAAAATTATCACTTAATTCTTGTGCCTTTTGGTAATCTGATATTTTAGAAAATGCATTATCTTCCATTTCATATTCTATATTGTGCTTTTTAAGTTTATATTCCAGATAGTTATGTCCATTGAAATAAAATTGCACGCGACAAGGTAACCAGGTAGGAATTTTAAAAAAGCATAGACCTAAAACTTTATCAATGAGATATATGTAATAGTGTATGCACTTTGAATTTCTTAATCTTAAGACAGATGAATTTTTTTCTTTATTAAAATACGGAGAATATGAATCACAAAGTTCCATTGATGAGTATATTTTAACTATACCAGGTTCATTTCCTCTTTTCTCTAATATTTTTTGAATGTTTGCTTGTTTGTCAAATTTATGTGGTGAGCGTATATACTCAATTTCGATTTTGTGTTCTTTGCTGATTGATTCAATTTGTTGCCTGATTTGTTCATTATATTGTTTGGCAAATAATGGATAATCAAATATTCGAATATTATTTATCAGCAAGTATGATCTCATTGCTTCAGCATAACCCCATCTGGTTAAGCTACCTGTTATTAGGATACGGTCGAAGCAACTGATTGTTCCTTCGATTTTGTCCGCATACTTCTTGTGAAATTCGGTAATCATAGTATATTGTTTTTATTACTGCAAATATACTACTTTTAAATATATTTTAATACTATTTTTGGTTCTGGCTATGCCAGGTTATGTGTTAAGTGTTAAGTGTTAAGTGTTAAGTGTTAAGTTCGTGTAATACGTAAAAATTCGAGATAATTCGTGTCAAAAGCAGAAAAAATGAAAATTATCTTCATACGGAGAAAAACACGTGTTGTTGATATAGGCGGAGTTCCGATGGGCGGTGAATATCCTATACGCCTGCAGTCAATGACAACAACCGATACGATGGACACAGCCGGCACAGTCGAACAGTCAATCCGCATGATAAAAGCAGGTGCTGATTACGTACGTATAACTGCGCCAAGTATCAAAGAGGCAAAAAATCTTCAAAACATTAAAGACGAACTCCGTAAACGCGGATATAAAACACCTCTCATTGCCGACATACATTTCACTCCTAATGCCGCCGAAGTGTCCGCGCGCATTGTAGAAAAAGTACGGGTCAATCCCGGCAACTACGCCGATAAGAAAAAATTTCAAATTATAGAATATAACGACCAACAGTATAACGAAGAACTTGAGCGCATACGGGATAAATTTATACCGCTTCTTAAAATTTGCAGGGAATACGGAACTGCATTGCGCATCGGAACAAACCACGGCTCTCTTTCAGACCGAATAATGAGCCGGTACGGCGATACTCCGCTCGGTATGGTAGAGTCGGCAATGGAATTTCTGCGTATCTGTGAAGATGAGAATTACTTCAGTATCGTACTCTCAATGAAGTCCAGCAATCCGCAGGTAATGGTGCAGGCATACCGTCTGCTCGTGAAACAGATGCAGTCAGAAGGAATGAATTATCCGCTTCACCTCGGTGTAACGGAAGCAGGAGACGGAGAAGACGGGCGCATTAAATCCTCCGCGGGAATCGGCACACTGCTTGAGGAAGGGCTCGGCGACACCGTTCGTGTATCCCTTACAGAAGAGCCTGAATTTGAAATCCCTGTTTGCCGGATACTTGTCAGCAGATATAGAATGTCCGAAACTGAGTATATCGAAAAAATTAATTGTCATTCCGACGATTATGAGAAACAAGAAACCTTTTCCGTCAATAACATCGGCGGAAATAATGTACCCGTTGTGATTATACCGGCAAATGAAGATATTTACAAATCGTATGAAGGGCTAAGGTCAGCGGGATATTATTACAGCGAGACGCTCGATAAATATAATATTGGCGATATGCCTGCGGATTACATATACCTTGGAAGCAAAGACCTACCATACAAACTTCCAGGTACATTAATCAAAATATTTGATTATAATTATTGGCAAACATTGTATAATAAGGATAATTCCTTACCCCTGCTCACTGACGAGGAATACATAACACTTGGAAACACAGAAACGCCTTGCCATGAGGAACCTGTTAACCCGCAAGCAGGTACCCCGCCATCTGTTTTTATGAAATTTATCAACATAAATGTTAACAATATAAACGACGAAATACTCTCTTTATTATCAAAAGATAAAAATGCAGTCATTGTTTTGAGTTCCGATGATTCGTTATCATTGCTTAAATATCGTTCTGCCTTTAAAAAACTTATTTCACGGGAAATTTATTCGCCGGTTATAATTCGCCGCATTTACAGAGATATATCGGAAGAGGAATTTCTTGTCTTTCCTGCGACCGATGCCGGCGGACTTTTTATTGACGGCTTCGGAGACGGCATCTGGCTTACAGCAGAGAAAATCCCGCTTAAAACAATCAACAGCATCAGTTTCGGAATCCTGCAGGCATCGCGCACACGCATATCGAAAACCGAATATATCTCCTGTCCGTCCTGCGGAAGGACACTCTTCGATCTTCAGGAAACTACTGCGAAAGTACGCGAAAAGACTGCACACCTGAAAGGACTTAAAATTGCGATAATGGGATGCATCGTAAACGGACCTGGGGAAATGGCTGATGCAGATTACGGTTACGTCGGAAGCGGGGCAGGAAAAATAACACTTTACAAAGGCAAAGAAATCGTAAGGCGCTCAATAGATTCCGATTCAGCCGTTGATGAACTTATAAATATAATTAAACTCCACAACGACTGGCAAGACACAACAAATTGAGTTTTTTAAATCATTATCAATAAGTAATTTACATCTTTACATTAAACAATCAAACCGGAGTCCGAAAAATGGAATATTTCAAAAATCTAATAAACGGTATTTGGAAAGAATCACTCAGCGGGAAACACACAGAAAACAGAAACCCCGCTAACTGGAAAGATGACCTCATAGGCTATTTCCCTTCTTCAACGGCTGAAGATACAAATGAAGCAATTGCCGCCGCCCGCATAGCTTTTAAAAAATGGCGTCTCGTACCGGCACCAAAGCGCGGCGACGTGCTTAAAGTAGTAGGCGATATGATGCTCGAGCAGAAAGACGAAATCTCATTCGAGATGACAAGAGAAATGGGTAAAGTTTTTGCCGAGACAAAAGGCGATACACAGGAGGGCATTGATACGGCATATTACGCCGCCTCGGAAGGACGCAGGCTTTTCGGATACAACGCGCCGAGCGAACTATACAATAAAATGAACCTCAGTTTCCGCATTCCGATAGGCGTCGGCGGCATAATCACTCCCTGGAATTTCCCTATGGCAATACCGACTTGGAAAATCTTCCCGGCGCTCGTATGCGGCAACACCGTCGTTCTGAAACCCGCAGAGCTCACACCCAAAACCGCTAATACACTTATTAAAATTATTGATGCGGCAATGCGCGAAGTAATGGGAAAAGATTACATCCCCGGTGTTGTTAATATTATTCACGGCGCGGGACGCACAGTAGGCGAAGCGATGCTTGCGAATAAAGAAGTTGATTTGATTTCATTCACGGGTTCGACCTCTGTCGGCAGGCGCATCAACGAAGTCGGCGGACGTGAACTGAAACGAGTTTCGCTCGAACTCGGCGGAAAGAATGCTCAGATAGTTATGGACGATGCTAACCTTGAGCTTGCGCTCGATGCTGTTTTATGGGGAGCTTTCGGTACAACCGGTCAGCGCTGTACGGCAACTTCACGTCTGATACTGCACAAAGACATACATGATAAATTCATAAAGATGCTTGAAACAAAGGTGAAGACACTTAAACTCGGATACGGAAACGATAAAGGAGTTGATGTAGGACCATGCGTCAGCGAATCACAGCGCGAAACTGTCAATGAATACGTTCAAATCGGACTTAATGAAGACAAGGCAACTTTACTGAC
>JAPLFI010000287.1 GCA_026390755.1 Ignavibacteriota bacterium | reverse complement strand
TATATTTACAACGCATAGTTTATTCCATATCAGACCGCATTCAAAAAAGTTCTTCGGGAGATTCTGAAGAACTTATTTCGGGTGTTAATAACTATAAAGTCTTTCAGCTTGAATATATATATAACTTCCTGAGTAAGCTGAATCTGTTGAATGATGTTATTATAAAACAGGGCTCCCGGGAGAACTTTTTAATGAGCAGTGTTATTTTCTGGCGTGTTTTAATCCGTGTTCTCAATTCCGTCCGAATCAGTTTTACGGGTGAGCCGCTTAAAGGTTTTCAGGTTATGGGACTTCTTGAAACACGATGTCTCGATTTTGAAAATGTATTTATACTTTCGATGAATGAAGGAGCTTTGCCCAAAGGCAGTACTTATAACAGCTTTATTCCGTACAGTCTGAGAAAAACTTTCGGAATGCCTACCTTTGAAGACGATGATGCCGTCAGCGCGTATTATTTCTACCGTCTGCTACAGCGGGCGAAAAACGTTTCTTTGTTCTATAACACTGAAATAGGAGAAGATTCGAAGGAGAAATCCCGCTTTATACTACAGCTTGAGCACGAACTTGCTAAAACCGCGCCCGCTGTGTCGTACAGTCATAAAATACTTTCGCCAAAACTATTATCATCGTCCGTAAAAGAGATAAGCGTGGAAAAGTCCGGTGATGTTCTTGAAGGTTTGAATAAAATTACAACTTTATCAACCTCGGAGTTATCAGCATACATCAATTGTTCTCTTCAGTTCTATCTGAAAAAACTTGCGGGACTCGGCGAAGAGGACGAAGTTAAGGAAATATTTTCAAGTGCCGCCTTTGGCTCTCTCTTACATGGCGTTATGCAGAATCTTTTTACGGCTTATATTTCAAAACCTGTAACAGCCGAAGATATAGAAGTAATGACAGCGCGCGTAGAAAACGATTATGACGTTTTATTTGCAGAAGTTCTTGAAAAAGAAATATCCATCCGCTCTATGGAATTCGGTGTAATCGGCAGGAATGCGCTTTACCGTACTGTAATACAAAAGCTTGCAGTAAAAGTCCTGAAACATGAATTGAAAGATGCTCCGTTTAATATACTCGGCTTGGAAGAGAAATTTGAATATGACAGGAATATTGCAATAAACGGCGCTGAACATAAACTGATTTTAAAAGGGCGGCTCGACCGGCGCGATGAAAAGAATGGCATCATTCGAATAATTGATTACAAGTCAGGCGCGTCTAAAATGAAAACGTGGAACAAAAAAGAATTCGGTCAGTATCTCGAAGAAATATTTACAAAACCGGAAAAAGCGCACAGCTTCCAGACCTTCTTTTACGCGTATCTTTACGGCAGACTTTATGCCGGAGAAAAAGTTAATGCGGGAATACTTTCAATGCGTGAACTCGGTAAAGGCGTACAACCCCTGAAAAACACGGGACCGCTCAACGCTGATGATATCAATGCCTTCGAATCCCGTCTCGATATATTAATCTCGGAAATCTTCAACCCCGCCGTCCCGTTCACAAAAACTGATAATCCCGGTCACTGCGAATACTGCCCGTTTATTAATCTTTGCTGCAGGTAAATGACCTGCTTATTACTCGAACTGTTTTATATATGCAACATTATATTTTTCAACTTTCGATAGCATATCGTCAACGTTATAATACAGCGGAGAGTACCATGACTGACCATTAAAATAATTCCACATATCTCTGTTCTTCTGGAAAATATATCCGTGTCTTGCGTATATTGCATTACGCATAATGCTGAGCTGATACTTTGACAGATGCGCGCAGTCGTCATAAGCAAGGTATCGCTGAGAAGCCTGCGGATAGTCTCCCTGAGAAGAGTTGTAGTTTTTATAATTCTTTGGCGGAGGGTTGTTTGGGGGAGCATTGTTCCGCTGTTGAGTCTGAGGAGTTTCCTGAGTCTGAGGGGTTTCCTGAGTCTGAGGGGTTTCCTGAGTCTTCTGAGTCGTTTGTGTGTTTTGATTTTTCTGGTTCTCAAGCTCCTTCTCTTTAAGCTGAAGTTCTTTTTCTTTCAGTTCAAGTTCCTTCTTTTTTATGTCGTTGTCGGAAGTAGAAACTTTTTCCTCCTTTTTTAGTAGTGAACAGGCAGAAAAAGACACTATAAGCAAAAGTGCAATTAAAAACTTTGATGTTCTCATAGTATTAAGTTTATTTAAGCAAGAATACCGATTTTTTTTAAAATATTCAGTATCGTAAATAATCTCTTTTCACTCAGCTATTTCAAATGTAAGTGTAAATTATATTTAATAATTGTAAATTTATCGAAAATTAACCCACAGACAGGAGAACTTTTTAATGTTTAAGAAAACACTATTCTTATTAATTATCAGTTTATCTTTACTTTTTACTGATTGTTACTCTCAGACAAACGAAGTATTAACCGTAATCCAAAACCGTAAAAGTGTGCGCAATTTTACGGGTGAGTCCGTCAGCAAAGACGACCTGAATTTAATTCTTAAAGCCGGCATGTGCGCTCCGACTGCCGTTAATAAACAACCGTGGAATTTTGTGGTTGTCACCGACAGGGCAACTCTCGATTTGCTCGCAGAAAAACTTCCTTCGGCAAAAATGCTTTCAAAAGCGGGAGCCGCCATCATTATCTGCGCTATCCCTGAAAAAGCTAACGGCGGATTGGTTGAATATGCCGTTATAGATTGTTCGCTTGCCGGAGAGAATATACTTCTTGCCGTCGAATCACTCGGTCTTGGCGGTATCTGGACAGCCTGCTACCCTAACGAAGACAGGATGAAAACCGTTCGTACCATACTCGGTATTCCGGAAAACATTATTCCGTTGAATGTAATGCCCATAGGTCATCCGACAGGCGAAGATAAACCTAAGGATAAATTTAATCCCGGAAATATCCGATGGGAGAAGTGGTAGATAAAACGAATAATGTGTTCGCAAAACATTCATTTGCATGCGAAAACGAAAGATATCAGGCTGACTGTGTGTGGATTAACGGATATGTTTTTAGCTTTAAATTTCTGTAGATTCGCGGCTAAAAAGCTATTATTTTATTGTTGATATTTGTAAATTTCAGAAAACACCAAAAACTATGAGTATGAAATTATTATGTTTGTTTCTGTTTATCACCATTCCTTTTTTTGCTCTATATTCGCAAAACAATGCAGTTGATGAAATTAATAAATATTGCGAAGAATTAAATGGGAACATCCCGACAGAGCAAAACGAACCGGGAAATTATTTATTTCATAAAATAATTTTTGAAACCAACGTCAGAGCAATTGGATTACAAATAACTGAAGTTAAATTCTTCTATTCCCAACCCGAAGAAGAGGTGACTGAAGACGGAGAAGGAACAAAGTTTAAGCGGAAATATCTTCCGCCGCCAAAAGTTACAGTAAACTATAACATTGCGGCAAGCGAGATCGTGTCGGCTGAATACTATTACCGGAACGGAAACCTGGTCTTATATCACAGCATCTCAAAGGGAGCATATTATTGTACGGAAGAAAATTATTACTATGACAATAATAAACTTGTAAAAGTTAAGGTTACTTTACCCGCTGACTGCAAAGATAAAGAAACTCTCGAAAGCCGTCCGGCTTTCGAGAGAAGTGATAATTTCAGTAAGACAGATCTGCGTTTATCGGATAAACATTTAAAAACCGCCGCTGAATACAAAAAGATATTCGACAACCTCGTGGAACTGGAAAAACTCGGTAAATAGAGGAATTACATTTAATCGTTCAGCTTTATCTCGACGAAATATATTACATTTTCTCTTATACCGTTGAAAGTGATGACGGCTTTATCTTTGTCGAATTTAAAATCACCTGACATCTGATATTCAACGCCGAGTTTTTTGTTGTTTTTATACAGCTGAAAAACATTGCTTCCGTCATCGTTTGAATTGTTCCCGGCGAAATAAAAATCGTTTTTATAAACGTTAATGTCGGTAATGTAATCATAAGCTTCTGATACCCAGTCTTTGTGTTTTGCAAAATATTTTATTCTTTCCTCTTCTTTAACCGGCATATTCTGCGATACTGTAAAAACATAATCACCGTTCTCGGCAAATACTATAGGCGGCGGTCCCATCTCACCCATCAGAAGGTTCTGATATGGTCCGTACTTTTCCTTGCCGATTATGTATGTAGTCTGGTCAGGAATGTTTTTTTCATAGTCTCCGTAATTCGTTGCGATGTATGATAACACTCCCTTTTTATTTATTTCAAGGTTCGAGATGTCAGAATATTTCCCCGAAACAATCTTATTTCCTTCAACCGCAAAAACTTTTTCATCCTTATCCGTTGCGATAAATATATATGAATTATCGGGGAGGAATTTTAAACTGTATATTGAAGAGTATCTTGCCGCTTCTTTTCCGTCAATAAATAATACCGTTACGGCAGAGCCGTCCTTTAGCGTATCTGTTCCGATAAAAGCTATTTTAGCCGAAGGAGAAATAATTATATTATATATGCCGCGGTTGAACTTCTTGCTTATTATTTCACTGCCCTTTACAAGGAATTGTGTTGACGGATATTCGGCTTCCTCATCGGAAGCCGCGTAATAAGGCGTGTTATTTTTGTCAAACACGACGTTGAATGAAGTTACATCCGTGAACATCTTGTATTCCTTTTCATTCTGTACCAGACAATAGTAATTCTTCCCGTTCACAATTTTCTTTGCAGTATAGCATATATTTCCCTCGTTATCAAGAAATGCATTTCTGTAAACAATTTCATCGTATTTTTTCATCTCCGTGTTTCCGGCAACAATCATCTGCTTTCCGCCGGAGCAGGCTATATAGAAATCCATGCCGTCTTTTGTAAAACCGATTTCATAACTCACGTCGGTTGCCATATCGTCAGGACTTGAGAAACACGTGTAAATTGTGTCATAACCCTTGCCCATTTCAAATTCACCGCTGTTAAAGCTGTATTTTACTCTGTAGTCTTTTCCGTTTTCGCTTGCTATGAAATATATGCCGTCATCTCTTTTTTGCACCGGGAAGCTTATGTTGTCAAAGCTCCTTAGTTCTGCTCCGTTTTTCAGAAAATAATATTTTGACGAAGTTTCGGAAATATTGTTCGAAGCAGTGACTAAATAATTTCCGCTGTTGTCAAAAAATAAACTGTAAACATCCGCATAGCTGTAAACGGCAGAGTTTCCTTTATTGCTTATCAGTTTGTATTTCAACAGCACAGTATCGTAGTCGCTGTAAACGTACGTCCCTGAACCCCTGTCATACTTTAAGTCGTAAAGACTGGATATGTCTTTTCCGGTACTGCTGAAAATTTTTGTCTCTTTTACACTCTGCGCGATTAAAATCTGTGCAGATATAAAAGCAAGTAACAGTAAAATAAGTTTTTTCATTATGTTTTTGGTTTTTATACAATATATACCGTAATTTAAGTATTATTTTATCTTAATTATATTGCTAAATTTATCAATATCATATTGATAAAAATGCCTGTGCGGGGCGCACTTTATTATTCGGGTTTCCGAAAAGAGTCGTTCAGCCTGTATTCACCGTCTTCATGGCAGGCAATCACCTCGGCTCAGAGTAAATAAACTGTCAATATATTTCGCAATCTTCCAGTGTTACTCCGGCTAAAAACCCGGTGCATTTGCCCTTTATGGTTTTGTAATTTCCTTTGCTGATTTTCGCTATTTCCCTGGATTGCGAACCCGGAAAATAACAAAACACAAATCCGTTAATCACGTTGGCTTCAAGCATTACACTTATTCTGCCGTCGGATTCCTGTGAAATTAAATCAACTGTCCCGTCAACTTTCAGCATTTTTCCTTTGAATTTTTCGTCTGCGGATACGGGATTGTCTTTGTACTCCCTGTAAAGACTTACAGCGCTGATTTTTATAGAGCCGTCACTGTCCGGCTTGTAAGTCTTTTTCTCGTCTTTACTCTCAAACAAACTTCCGAAAGCGAGAAAAATAAACAACACGATAAGAGAGAGAGATAAAATGTGTTTAAAGTTTTTCATCTGAAATTAATTTTAGTTTTATTGAAATGTATCAGGAATGGAAACAGAGCTCCCAATGCGTATGAAATAATGTCTAAATAATCAAACGTACCGTTTATTACACCCGTAAGCTGAAGAAATTCCGATGATATTGCAATCGTCGGAATGAATAAAAAATAAAATATATTACGAAAGTTGACTTTAAATTTCCAGATCAAAAGAAGAAAAGCTGTATAAGAAAAAGTCCAAAGTCCGCCCGGAACAGTGTTTATAAAGGTTCTGAACGTTTCTAAAAATGAATAATGCACGGAATTCCTTACAGAATAAACGTAATCCGATATCTGCATCCGTTCGAACCAGCCGAACATAACAAGTGAATCAGTCCTGAAAATAACATAAATCATTCCGCCCAAAAAAACGGAAAAAACAGCTTCGGACATTAAAAAAATAAACTTATTCCTTCGAACCCCGCAGACTATCATAAAAGTGTGATTTCTAAATTTTTATTCGTGTGCCAGCAAAAAAAAGTTCTGCTGATTACAGTAACTACTGCAATTTACAACCTTTTATTTTATCAAAAAAGCATAAAAAATCAGGCGCCTCTTTTTGCAAAGAATGTTGTATTTGTTATTAAAATAAATATTACTAACTTTCAGAAACAAATTCTGCTCTTTCTAATGAGCAGGTAAATCAGGAGGAAAACATGAAAAAATCTTTTTTAATTATCTTTTTACTGCTAACAGGTGTGTTGTCGGCTCAGCCAAGTCAATGGAGCGAACAAGTATCGGGAGTTACAACAACTCTTACATCGGTCTATACTGTAAATACAACAAATGCCTGGGTATGCGGATATTCGGGAACAGTTCTGAAAACATCCAATGGCGGTGTTAACTGGGTTAACGTTTCCGGGAACGGAATCCCGGCAACCGTTTCATTAATATGTATTTCGGGATATCAAACAAGCACAACAGACGCAATCGTTACGGGATATCTCGGCACCGATACATGGGTATGGCGGACAACGAACGGCGGCTCAAACTGGACACAGGTCTTTTCTCAGCCCGGCGGTTTCATCAATGCAGTCAGTATGTATTCAGCAACTAACGGATTCATGATGGGCGACCCTGTCGGCGCGCGATGGTCATTGTGGAAAACCACAAACGGCGGTGCTAACTGGGATTCTACAGGATTGTATCTTCCGCAGACCGGCTCGGACGCGGGATGGAATAACTCAATGATTTACTCGCCTCCGAATATCTGGTTCGGTACGAATAATACCAGAATATATTACTCAACTAATAACGGCGCGAACTTCACGGTGATTGCAACTCCGGGTGAGGTAAATTCTTATGCTATATGGAACAATACACCTGTAAGCGGTCTTGGTTTGTTCGGCGGAGCGAACATTTATCAGACAACGAATTACGGAACAAACTGGACGTATCTGCCGGCGCTCGGAGCCGGAAATTTCGGAGGCATCACTTCAACTCCTCTTATCATAACTGATAATTTATTGTTTCAGCTCATCTGGTATGTAAGGACTACTAACACAATTTATACAAGCACGAATTTTGGAGTTAACTGGACAGCGGATTATGTAAATCCTGTAACCACAGTCCAGTACAGACATTTAAGCAAGGCATATCCAGGCAGGGGAATATGGGCAGTCGGTACGCTCGGCAAAATTTCGTACCACATGCCTTTAACGGATGTTAAAAAAATCAGTACCGAAGTACCGTCAGCTTTTATTTTGCATCAGAACTATCCCAATCCTTTTAATCCGGCGACAAAGATAAGATATGAAATCGCAAAAACATCTGACGTTAGGTTATCGGTATTTGACATACTCGGAAAAGAGATTACGGTATTGGCAAACGAAAAGCATGAGCCAGGGACTTATGAGGTTACATTCGACGGCAGTAAACTTTCCGGCGGTGTATATTTCTGCAAACTCGAATCCGGCTCATTCACCGGAATTAAGAAACTATTGATGGTGAAATAAGTGCCCGGTTGAGATTACACTTAAAGTTTAATATCACGAATTTATTTTCGCAGATAAATTCGTGATATTGAAAGGCATTGTGAAAAGTGCAAGTTACTAATAAAAAACTCGGTATCGCCGGAGGCTGTTTTCCCGTTCAGGAAAATATTCCTGCGCAAGAGTTGTATCACAGCATCATTTCCCGGCGTTTAACAGAAGAACTTAATATATTATCCGGGATAAGTATTATTCGATATGACACCTTAAAAGAGGGATTTGACAAAACAACGGAATTGCTCAGCAGAGAAAGCCCGGATGTTTTATTGTTTCATATACGACCCGACCCATTTCTGCATAATGTAAAGTTATATTACCGCTTTATTAATAAATCGGAAATACCTGACAGCAGACTGAATTTGCATATAAGCGGATTTACAGAACCGGAAGTAGTAGTGAAAAATATTACCGGAACAGGTAAAAAGAAAAAACGCCTGACCAAAAACTTTTTCAGAACTTTAAATTATTTATCCGGTGTTTTACTTCTGAATTATTTTATCACTGTCAGAAATTACTTTAAACTGATTTCAGCAATAAGAGCCTTATGCACGGAAAAAGGAATAAGTCTTATTGTTCAGGGACCGCCATCCAGGCCTCGTTCTGCTTTAGAAAATGGGCTGTTGAGGAAATTCGGGAAAAGGTGCAGGCAATTCTCCCTGAAAAACGATATTGAATACGTTGATTGTTTCGGGGAATATGATTTTCCCGGAAACAATTATATTTTCATCAAAGATAAAATACATATAAATACTTACGGTCATAAGTGGATTGCGGGAAAGTTATACCCGGCTTTGATAAAAACCTTTTCGGCAGGCTGAATCTTTTTTATGGTCTGAACCGGTCACAATTTGTGCTCAGTTCATTTTTATCTTTTGAAATTAATTACTATTAACCTGCCGGTTTATTAGTGAAGTATTTGTTCCATCAAAACTTATACAATCTGCTATTTTTAAAACAATTGTCCCTTTAGGGACAAAAACTTGTCCTGAAACTTGTCCTTGTCATGCTGAACTTGTTTCAGCATCAGGATTATTTCAGGATATTTATAGCATGATATATTTATTCACCTTCCGTGCCTTTAGGTACGGAACTATTTGTTTCTCTATCCACAAGCAATATTTGGTTAATATGGTTCTCAACGCCGTAGGCGTTGCCTGTTAATAGCACAATGTTAACCACTACCGTCTCTACTCCCTGCTTAACACTTAATCACTGTTCTTCGTTCTTTCCGTTCTCAACGCCGTAGGCGTTGCCTGTTAATAGCACAATGTCAACCACTCCCCACGCTCTTCATCCCCCATCAGGACTCCTATGTTCTTATTCTTTCCGTTCTCAACGCCGTAGGCGTGACATATCGGTGGTGAGTAGATACGACAATTTTTAGTGATAATGTTTTATCTACCCATTTTTAGAATACAGCCAAACCATTTAAAAAATTCGATGAATCGGAATCTATTACTGATTATTTAATAGAAAGTCCGGAATATAACAAACTAAACAAAATCAAAGCCATCCCCGGCGGTGCTTTGTATTATTTAATCAAAGCCTTGATATAAACTCCTTTTCCTCCGATCTCACTAAAGGAATTGCTAAAAGTATGACATTGCGTTAATGCTTTCCTGTCTAACAATTAAACAGTGTTTTAATTAAATTGTGTCAAGTTGTCCTTTAAATTTATTCTAAATCTGTTATTATGGATATTAAAGAATTTACATTTCCGTTACATAAACTCCAATAAAACTATTTTCACGAGCACCTAACTTAACCAATTATTTGTTTATGGATATTTTTAGGATCTACGAGAAAAATGCAGGTTTCAGATAAACATACAGCCGGTAATTCGGCAATTAGCAATAATATCAATAGTCATTTATGTATTTGTCAATCTGACATAAAAGAAATCGTAAATCTTCCTGCTTCTGATGATTATGATTTTGTGGATATAAAATTTGCCAACATAGTAAATTATGAATGAAGTAATACTATCAGCTGAAAAATACGCAGAGCAAGGAATACTAAAATATGATTTGGGGAATTATGAAGAATCAATAAATTTATTAACAAAAGCTATAGAAATTGACCCAAACTCTATAGATACATTTAACTACCGCGGTAAATCGCATTTCTATTTACGTGATTATCCTAAAGCTATATCGGATTTTAATAAAGCAATTGAAATAGAACCAAATTATGCAAATATATATTGCGATCGTGGAATTGCGTACTGTTCTTTAAATGATTTATCAAATGCAATTCCGGATTTTACAAAAGCAATTGAATTAGAACCAAATTATGCAGAGGCATATTGTAACCGTGGACTCGCTTATAAATATTCTGGATATATATCTAAAGCCTGCAATGACTGGCGTATAGCGTATTCACTTGGCATAACAAAGGCTAAAAATTTATTGGATAAGTATTGTAAATAATATAATATTAATGCATCCCCGTAATATCAAAGTAATATTATACTTTTTTGTTTTTTGATAAGTAAATTTAAGCAATTTAACTTCAATAAATATGAAAAAATTAACAGTTGGTGAACATTCGTTAGATATATATCTAAAGGAAATTAGTAAAACTATTCCATTAACCCGTGAAGAAGAAATCGATTGTGCAATACAAATTAAAAAAGGTGATAAAACTGCCCTTGACAAATTATTGACCGCTAATCTTAAATTCGTTGTTAGTGTAGCGAAACTATACCAGAATCGAGGATTATCCCTTAATGATCTTATCAATGAAGGTAATCTTGGGCTTTTTAGAGCGGCAAAAAAATACGTCGAAACAAGAGGTTTCAAATTTATATCTTATGCTGTGTGGTGGATTAGGCAGTCTATTTTAGAGGCAATTGCAGACTATTCAAGAGTTATTCGCTTACCACCCGATATTGTATTTACATCTTGCAGGAGTTCCGTTGTGGTTTGCTTTCAAAATTGTGTTTGACGATTTTTGTGTAGAATTGAAAATAAATTTGATATTATTGAAATTAACAAAACACAAAAAGAATACGGAATTGCAGAAAACTACAAAGAACTCACAAACAGCCAAGCAAACTACTTACTCACCTTCAAGAATGTTGACCGAATCGGAAATAGAGCAACTGAGGCGGGAATCAAAAGAATCGGAAATGAGGGGAAGGGAATTAATAAAAGAGGAAAAAAATAAGAGCCGGGCAAGTAAAAGAAACTTATAATTTTTATTAAAAAGATGGAAACGGAAATAGATATTATAACAGAACACATGAAGAAGCAAAAAAACATCTCGAATCAAAAGCATCAGAACCAGGCTGAAAAGATAACCTCCACGAACAATTCATACAAAAACCAAAAATATTCGAAAATACCGAAAATGACTTACAAAGCACGGACGGAAAGACTAATAATTACACAATCCTCCCAAAGGAAAAAATCAACGGATACACCGATGACATATCCATCAATAATGGAAAAGATACTGTCCCAATAATAACATCAGAATTTTATTACAAAATAGAAAAAAATATATCGCCATGGAAAGACCTTGACCCACATCCCGAAAAAAGAGTGGGATTTAAAGCAAATCAAAAAGGTGCATTTTATGGTTTCAATCCTTGTTTCAAAGGAAGTCTATAAAGAACACGGACAGGTGATGACGGAAATACCAAATTTTTGGTAGTTTCAATCCTTGTTTTAAAGGAAGTTTGTAAAGAACTTTCAATGTTATTTTTATTCATTGGTATTTTTATTTGTTTCAATCCTTGTTTTAAAGGAAGTTTGTAAAGAACCAGCTTATCTTATTCATACCGACAATGACACCGACAGTTTCAATCCTTGTTTTAAAGGAAGTTTGTAAAGAACATAGTTTCAATCCTTGTTTTAAAGGAAGTTTGTAAAGAACGCAGAGCAGGGCTTATCGGTTACACAGCTAATAACGGGTTTCAATCCTTGTTTTAAAGGAAGTTTGTAAAGAACGCAGACCGGCAGCGGCAGAGCCGGTCTGCATTTTTTGTTTCAATCCTTGTTTTAAAGGAAGTTTGTAAAGAACTAAGGTTAATTGCACTGACGAAATTATCAATGAACTGTTTCAATCCTTGTTTTAAAGGAAGTTTGTAAAGAACGAGGCTAAGAAACTATTAATTGATTACCTGGGACTTAGTTTCAATCCTTGTTTTTGTTTTTTCCGCTTAAAAACTGATATTACCAAAAAGGAATTTCCAAAATAGTTTATTCTCGTTAAATTAAACAAAAAAAATGGAGGTTC
>JAPLFI010000163.1 GCA_026390755.1 Ignavibacteriota bacterium | reverse complement strand
ATTACAACGGCAAATTTGCCCTGTAATGCCGGATCTCCTCCGATATTCGTGTAATCGTTTTCTATGAGGAGAGCCCCCGTATATGTACTCTGCATTGATTTCAGTATATCGTTTATATCGAGCTGATCTGCGGTCTTTCCTTTTAATTTTGCGTTTTTAGCTGTTAAAATTGAAAAACTCGATCCGTCAACAAACTGGCATAATACATTGTCGGGAGAAATCTTCGACGGCTCTTCCGAGATTTCCATCTCTTTCGGAAGGACAAGACTGTATCCGTATTTTGAATTCCTGTAACTCTGACCGTATTGAGCGAAAGACAGGTCAAAAGCAACTGATGAGAAAACTAACACGAATATGAATAGTTTCTTACTGAATATCATTTGCATAAATAAATTAACACCATATAAAGTAGTAAAAATAATTAAATCACCTGATAAGAATCATTTTTATAGTTTTTCTGAATCCAGAGGTTTTCATTACACAGAAATATATTCCGCTCCCGAGCTCACTTCGGTCTGAACCGGAATTAAAAACGACTTCATAATTCCCCGCTTTTTGTAAACCGTTATAAAGAGTCTTTACTTCCCTGCCGTTTGCGTCAAAGATTTTAACGGAAACAAATCCTTCCCGCTGTACAGAGTATTTTATCTTCGTCTCCGGATTAAAGGGATTGGGATAATTCTGCTGTAAATCATATTTATCCGGCACACCTTCATTATTTCCCGAAAAAACTCCGACAGGATTCGTATTCGTATCCACAAATATATTGTAATAAGTCCCGCCCGAACCCATCATTCTTGCGTGAACAAGTTTTCCTCCTGCTGTAACCGTTGTCCCGTCATCCGATATTCCGCATACGTAAGGGGATCCCGGTGTATTAACGGAAAAAACGGGTATATTTGAGCCCGGATTGGCTTTGAATATGTATATATCGTCTTTACTGTCGTCAAGAAATCCCCATGACGTTACTGCAAGTATTTTTCCGTTTTTCGAAAGCGCTACACAGGATATTTCATCGCCTGTGCTTGAATAAGACCATAAAGGTGTCGAGCCGGTTGATACTTTAAAATATCTTACCCTGCCGTCATAACTGCTTGATGTCAGGAATATCAAGGTACCTATCGCTACATAACTGCCGTCATTCGATACCTCAACGGATGTAACCCAATTGTAGTAAGTACCGGTCGGTTCCTGATACTGCCATAACAACGTATATGCACTTCCGTTCCACTGATACATACGTAGATATCCCTGATAATTTATCAGTGCGATTATGTTCCCGTTTCCGCTGATGCCCTGCGCCATCTGCGTTCCGCCTGTAATAGCACCCTGTGATTTCAAAAATCCCGTTAAAGTATTAACGACGTAATAACCGCTGTATGTATTTATGATTGCAAGTGAATCACTGAATGCAATTTTTACTCCCTGTATCTGCCCGGCTACCTTGAACTTCCATGCAGATACTGTTGAATTTTTATTGAATCCGAATACCCAGCTCGAATCATTACGGTTAGCGCTTGCGATTAAAAAAGAGCCGTTCGAAGTTACATCCAGAGGACCTGCCGTTCCCGTATCCGGATTTGTCAGCAGATCGTAATTAAAGAACGGAACATCCGAATTTTTATTGAATAACATTATATTCCTGTATGAACCTGCGGCTAATACTCCGCCTGTATCCGATATTGCTGTGTAATTCCTTGAACCGGCGGTACTCGTCATGTATTGCCACAGCGGAGTGCTCGACAGGTTATTGTATAGAGATACCCTCTTACTGTTCAGCGCCCAGCCGACAAAAGAATGCAAACCGTTTCCGCTAACGACTGCGTCATTGCATATTGCGGATGGGTCTATTGCCGACCAGCGCACTATCGAGGCATTTGCATAATTGTTCTGAAATCCGTAATTGTTCTCATGCGCCATGAACACCGGTGATTTTTCACCCGCTTCCGGTACAGTGATGTTATAACTCTGATTTACTCCCTGATAATAATTTGTGATTTGTCTATTTCCGGGAAATTGATATGTCTGAGCGGATAAAAACGAAAGAGAAATTATAGAAATAATTGAAATAAGTACGATAACCTTTTTCATAAATTTATCCTTTTTTTAAACAATCTATAATAAATTATTTATTAATTCTATGTTTAATTTAATGACTAAATTTACAAAAGTTTTCAGGCAGTTTCGTCCGGTGGAATCTCATTGGTTATTTCCGGAGATAATAATTCCCCGCTCATTTTTCATGTTAAATAAAAAATGCAGCCGGTATGCTCTAACCGGCTGCATTTCAAATTATTCCGAAAAGCAGAATATTATTTAATAAATAACATTTTTTTCTGGTCTTTAAATTTACCGGCTTCGATAGTATAAAAATATACACCGGAAGAAAGCATGCCGGCTTCAAACCGGACTTCATAATATCCCGCGTTTTGATTTGAATTTACAAGTTCACTGACGAGCTTGCCTGATATATCATACACTTTAAGACTTACAAACGAGTTTTTTGCAAGTTCATACTTTATTAAAGTTGAGGGATTGAACGGATTCGGATAATTATTATATAATCTGAATTCATAAGGTATTTCGCCGTTCCCCGATATTCCGGATGGATTTCCCACAATAAATGCAAAGCTTACAGGCGGATTTGTCATACCCGGAGGATTAATTCCACTGCCGCCTGCCGGTACAGTCGAAGATAATGCATTTGGAAGCGCAATATCCTGGGCGGCTATATAGTATTCTACCTGTGTATTCAGAGCACTGCCCGGAATCTGAAAACTGAACGTATCAAGATTTACAGCCGTAAAATTCGCTGAAGTGTAAGCTGTCCAACTGCTCCCGGTGTTTTTTCTGTAATAAATCCTCGGCGCTTCACCTGTTCTCGTATAACGGATTATTCCGTTATCGAAGATTCTCGATTTGAATGTAAGCGTTCCGGTATTCAGAGTTGACGTAAAAGGCTGAGTGTGAATTATTGTCGGAGGAACATTATCCATTTTTCTCGCCGAATCAACTGATTGCTGAGCATCAACGATACCCCATCCTATCAGATTATTCGGTGCGGAGTTGTTGCTTGCAAATTTTCTGATTATCCCGCGCACCTGAAGGGGTGTTAGATTTTTATTTGCCGAGAGCATAAGCGCAACTACACCTGCATTCATAGGGCATGCCCAGGATGTTCCACTGCCGAAAGTGCTGTATCCCGTCTGTGTTGCAACCTGATTACCCGAGCCCATAGTCATTATGTCGGGCTTAATTCTGGGGGCGGGTACATTGTTAATAGAATCTGTTGTCGGTCCTACTGAACTATATGATGCCCTTACACCGGTATTAGTTACCGCTCCTACAGTTATAATGGAATCAGCATCAGCAGGTCCGCCGAGTGTATTGTGTGTGCTTGAGCCGTCATTTCCCGCTGAATTACTTACCACAATTCCCTTATGGGAGGCAAGAGCGGCGGCTCTTGTAATCAGTAATTTTTTACCGTTCATATCCTGCCATGAATAACTTGAGTATGGGGCGTCAAATGTAAGATATCCCAGTGAACTTGTTATAACATCAACTCCGAGACTGTCAGCCCATTGAGCTGCAGCGCTCCAGTTATCCATTTCAACCGGAGTTTCTGTCGGGTCAACTTCTGTTCTGCAAAGAACAAACGTTGACATAAATGCCGGTCCGATAAGTTGTCCCGGTTTGTATCCGCCTACAAGCGAGAAAGTTGCCTGTCCATGAGAATGAGATGCGAGAGTCACCGTATCCCCCGTCTGGAAATCTTTTTTTCGCCATATTTTCGTCGGTAATGTAGAAAACACTTCGTGATTAAGATTCTGATATCCTGCGTCAAAATTCGCTACAATTACCCCCTGTCCGTAAATTCCCTGATTATGAACTAAATTCACCTTGATTTGTGTGTTTTGCGTTGCGCTGGGACCGTAATTTAACGAATCAACTGTAGGATAGTCATTAAATAAAACTTCCTGCTTTATGAAAGGAGGTTTTATCTCAGGATTTTCCGCGACAGATTTGAATCTTTCGACAAGCTCAATTTCTTTCACACAATTAAGTGATGCAATTTCATTCAACTGCGGAATTGTAGCAGTGACTGATACGCAGTTAAACCAGTTGAGTATATGCCTTAATTTAAGTGATTTACTCTCAATTAACTTTGCATATTCTAAGTAAACCGGTACATCCGTAAAATCAACTAGCTCATTTGACGGAAGAACCTTTGCGCGCCTGTCGAGAGAACGCTGAGATACCATGCTAAGCGGATTGGCAAGATATTTTTGGACGTCAGGTCCTTTGTCTTTCAAATAAACATATACCGTAAATTTACTCTCTTTGCCCGAATCAATTGCTTTATCAAGCACGGGTCCGAATTTATCAGGACCTTGTTTTGCCCCGAGAAAAAATGTAATAGAAATTACGATAATTATGAAAATATAAAATGAATTCTTCATTGAACTGATTTTTTTTTTATAATAGTCAAGTTAATTAATATTTAAGTAAAATTATATGCAAAATACACTCAAAATAATATGTGTACTGAGAAACACTCCCATTAAATTATTGCAATTATTGTTCCAAAAAATATAATCCTTAAATTAAACAAATATTATGGTTTTTAAGTTTTCCCGCAGGCCGGAAGACGTTATAAAGAAAGTCTTCAGACTATTTTATTCACTTGTGTACTTTTTTACAATTGAAATCAGGTTTGACAATTCAAACGGTTTCGAGATATAATCCGTACAGCCTTCGGAAATAAATTTATCTTTATCACCTTCCATCGCGAATGCAGTTAAAGCTATTATCGGAGTATTTTCATAACCGGGAATTTGCCTTATGAATTTAGTTGTCTTTAAACCATCAATTCCTTTCAATCCGATATCCATCAGTATTATTGAATAGTTATTGTTTTTGCATCTTTCTACTGCTGTATATCCGTCGGTAACATGTTCAAGTATTATTATAGATTTCAGCACGGCTTTTATCAAAGCAATGTTATCAATTTCATCTTCCACAATTAAAGCGCTTGGAATATAAAAAACGTTTTGTTCCTTTTGAATTTCCTTAACCGGTTCTTTCTTTAAAGCTCTTGTGTCCATTTGCTCAGAAGGAAACGTAATTATAAAATCAGATCCTTTACAGAAGATACTTTCAACTCTGATATTTCCATTCATCGCCTCAACAAACCTTTTTGTTATTGTTAATCCGAGACCAGTTCCTTCAAATTTTCTGCTTAAACCTTCACTTACCTGCCTGAAAGGTTCGAATATGGTCTCAATATTTTCTTCTGCAATACCTATACCGGTGTCAGTGATCCGAACTTCAATCCCCTGTCCGGTTCCGTTAAGTATTTTGCCGATTTTAACAGTTATCCCGCCTTCGTTTGTATAGGTAATTGCGTTTTGGATTAAATTATTTAAAATCTGACCAAAAAGCCTCTCATCCAGTTTAGCGAATAACAATTCGCCTCCGGATTCGATATTAAGGAATAAGCCTTTTGCTTTCGCTGAATATTCGAACAACCTCGCAGTATCCATTACATTATCATAAACATTAACCAAACTGCAATTTATACTGAGTTTATTAGCCTCAATTCTTGACAGATCCAATATTGAATTCAGTGTTTCAGTTAATCTCTTGCCTCCTTTTAATATTAATCCGGCCATTTCTTTTTGTTCAGGGTCTCTTAGTTCAGAGTTCAGTATCTCGGCAAATCCGATAATCCCGGTCATCGGAGTTCTGAGTTCGTGGCTCATAATCGCAAGGAAATTAGATTTTAGTCTGCTCATTTCTTCGGCAGATTCCTTAGCTTTTATATATTCCTCTTCCGTAATTTTCCTTTCCGTTATATCAAGATGTGTTCCCGCCGCTCTGAGAGGATTACCTTTTGTATCATACCCTACTACTTTTCCGCGGTCCAGTATCCATTTCCAGTTACCGTCTTTTGTTTTATATCTTACTTCGGACTGATAAACATCAATTTTTCCTTCTAAATATCTCGCCCAAACCCCGGTCGAAATTTCAGCATCATCAGGATTTTTGATATCATTCCACCATTTTCTCGTCTCTTTTACGTCTTCTTTCGAGTACCCCAGCATTTCGTAACATCTTGCATTCGAGAAAATCTCCCCTGTTTGTACATTCAAATCCCAATACCCGAGGTCTGCTCCCTTTAAAGCAAGCTCCAGACGCTCTTCCTTTTCTTTTAACGAATCCAATGCATATTTTCTGAATGTTATATCACGTATAACGGCAACAAGAAATTTCTTTTGCTCAAATTCTGCCAAATTTAAACTCACTTCCGTGAAAAATGATACACCGTCAGCATTCCTGTGACACCATTCAAAAAACTGGGGATTCCCCTTATAAGCAAGCTCAATATGCCGTGACGCCAGTTCCTTTGACTCAATTCCGTTCTGCTGAATTGCAGGTGAAAGCTCAAAAGGCTTTTTACCTATTAATTTCCCTTTGGTTATTCCGAAGATATTTTCTGCGGAATAATTTGCATCAATTATCGTTTCATTATCCATTAAAAACATCGCATCATTCGCGTTTTCAAAAACAGCTCTGAATTTCTGCTCTGATAATCTTAATTTTTCTTCATTGCCTTTTCTTTCGCTTATATCGCGTATGAAACTCTGAAAATATATTTCTTCTCCGATTTTAAATGACACGGCGCTGATTTCAGCCGGAAATATCCTGCCGTACTTAGTGATATGAAAAGTTTCGAGCATAATTCCGTCTGAATCTTTCAGTTTATCCATTACAGCATCCACATCATCTTTATATCCGGGTGCACGGATATCCTTTGCATTCAGACACAGAATCTCTTCCCGTGAATAACCATAAGTTGCCAGAGACTTTTCATTTACATCAATTACATTCCCGTTTTTGTCGAACAGAAATATATTATCATAGGCGTTTTTCATAAATATTTCTATCTGCTCGGATTTTGAATTCTTTTCCAGAACGAGATTGTACATTTCTTTGTAATACTTTGCACCCCTCTGCCTCCAGAGAAAGGCAAGGACAGCCCCTGCGGCAATCATCAAAGAAAATATCATAATTATCAACAGAAGGCTTAATTCCCTTAACGGTTTGTATAATTCGCTTTTATCAATTTTTGAAATCAGAATCCAGTCTGAACCCGCAACAGGTTGGATGCTTGCCACTACTTCTTCGCCTCTGTAATCCAGTCCTTCGGCATACTCAGTTTTTCCGTGTATTGCCTGCACCGATACATAATCGGTTTTATCTGAGGGAATTTTCATGTTAAGCGCAGAGCTTTCAACAAATTTCACATTGGTAAGATAAACAACATTTTCGTTTTCCTTTTTTACGAGGGTGATTTCGGAGGACATGCTCGGTGAAGGCCAGTTTCTCAACTGTTTATACAGATAGTAGCCGGGATTTATATCAATTGCCATCCCTCCTGCCACTGCGTTACTATCACCGGACATAAAAGAAGGAATAATTAAAGTCAGAATAATTCTTCCGTTACCTACTTTATGTAAATCAGATAAAATGACCGATTTTGAAGAGTATGATTTGTTTAATAATATTATATCGGCATTTGTATCAGAATCAGTTCCTGATGAAACAATCAGCCTCTCTTTACTATCGTAAATCCTCGCTCCCGTGTATTCACTCGAATCTATTAAAGAGTTTAACCAGAATGTTATTTCGTTTGTTACATTTTCCGATCTGTTTCCCGATAACCAATTTGAAAAAAAACTTTTGCTTAACGTATTTCTCATTATGAGTCTGGCTTCACGGATTTTTTCACTTCGCCAATTTGCAATCTGCTCGGCTCTGAGGTCAACAACTGCGTTAAGGTTATCATTCGCATTCTCGGTGAGATTCTGTTTGATTCTGTAGTAATTAAAATATCCGATAGCGGTTATCAGGAGCGAAACTAATATAAATATTACGATAAAAAGGAGAGGTATCCCTTTGCCTGCGTTTAAAAATAAATGAATATTATTTTTTTGTTTACCCACTGTTTTTTCTAAGAGTACAAATCATCTTAATATCGTAAAAATAATATTGTAATTAAACTGACGAACAAATGCCGGATATGACGAGGAATGCAATATGAATATTAACTATCAGTACTTTTTTATATCTTTGTGATTATTAACAATTATCTAATTTTAACTGACAGTTTCCTTTCGTGTAATAAATAAATTCATATAACGTGAAAATAATTAAACTAATATTGCTCCTTACTATCCTTGTTACCGCGGAACATTTTTCTTTATCGCAGGAAAAGGAATATTTTCTTAATGAAAATATTGATACAAGTTATGCTCCGGCATCTGATTTTTTTCTTTATGCAAACGGAATGTTCATAAATAATCACCCGATTCCTCCCGCCGAGCATACATACGGCATTTTCAATCTCGTGGAAGACAGTGTTTATGTATATCTCAAGAATATCTGTGTCAGGGCAACGGATATGAATTCCGCACCCGCGGGAAGCAACACACAAAAAATAGGAGATTTTTACAGAAGCGGACTCGACACGAATACAATAGAAAAGCAAGGAATTGAACCATTAAAGAAATGGATTGACCGGATAGATAAGATAAAGAATACCTCAGATATTATTAATATTTCTGCGGAAATGCAAACTATGGGAATGTCTCCTTTATTTGGATTTTATATCGGCCAGGACCTTATGAAAAGTGACATGAACGCCGTTTACCTGTATCAGGGAGGAATAGGACTTCCGGACAGGGATTACTACTTCAATAAGGATGAACGGACGGTAAATATATGTGCACAGTATAAACAGCATCTGATAAAATCTCTCGGTTTATCGGGAATGAGCAATAAAGACGCTTCAAAATTTGCCGAAGACATTTATAAACTTGAAGTAAAACTCGCCTCGGCGTCAAGAAAGCTTGAAGACTTGCGGGATGATTATGCAAATTACAATAAGATGACAATCAGCGAAATTGCTGAGCTGTCGCCGTCTGTTGACTGGAATTCTTTTTTCAAAATTTTAAAAATAAACCGGCTTGAAAATGTTATAATCGGACAACCGGAATTCTTTAAAGAACTTGATAAACAACTGACTGATGTCCCGCTTGAAGTATGGAAAGCGTATTTAAGATGGAATCTCGTTAATTCAACTTCCGATTTACTTTCTAATGAATTTGATGACGAATATTTTTCGTTCTATGGAACAGTTCTCTCAGGAACAACCGAACAGCGCCCGAGATGGAAACGTGTTCTGGATAATACCAACGAATTACTCGGGGAAATTGTAGGTATGGAATATGTCCGGATTTATTTCCCCCCGGAGGATAAAATAAGAACTACTGAAATTGTCAATAATATGTCGGATGCATTCGCTGAACGTATTAAAAAACTTGACTGGATGAGCGCGGCAACAAAAGAAAAAGCTTTGAAAAAACTCGGAACTATGGTCAAAAAAATCGGGTATCCCGATGTCTGGAAAGATTATTCTTCCCTCAATATTGACAACGGTAAATATTACGATAACGTACTTAATGCAAGAAACTGGCATTTCAATGATGATATTTCGAAACTCGGAAAACCGGTTGACAGAACAGAATGGCACATGACTCCGCAGACGTATAACGCTTACTATAATCCGTCGAATAATGAAATAGTAATTCCAGCCGCGATACTGACGGTTCCGGGGAAAAAGATGGGCGAAGTTGATGATGCATTTCTTTATGGTTTCATCGGAGCAAGCACTATCGGACATGAAATGACACACGGCTTTGATGACCAGGGACGACTTTACGATGAATCAGGCAATCTCAACGGATGGTGGACTAAGGAAGATTCCGCTAAATTTGTTTCCAAATCACAATTAATGATACAACAATTCAATAATTACACGGTTCTTGATAGTATGCACGTCAATGGTAAAGCAACTCTCGGAGAAAATATTGCGGACCTGGGCGGTCTTGTAATCGGCTTTGACGCAATGAAGAAAACAACTGACGGTCAGGAAAATAAATCTATAGGAGGATTCAATGCCGGGCAGAGATATTTCCTCGGTTACGCTTATTCATGGGCAGTGTATTACAGAACTGAGACGCTCGCCCGAAGAATCATGACGGACGTGCACTCTCCCCCTTTCCTGCGTGTTAACGGACCGGTATCGAATATGACGCAGTTTTATTCCGCGTTCGGTTTGACATCAGGAGATAAATTGTTTCGGGAAAATAATAGCAGAGTACAAATCTGGTAACTTCTGATTTAACTCAAAAAGGTACAGGGACTCATTACGGGAAATAATAATATTTCAGCATATATTCACTTTCCTCTTCATTATCGGTCACACGGCATTCTGTTATGAGTCCGTCTGTCAGAGTGAATTCCCTGATACAGATAATTTTACCGTCAGAAGCTGTCTTTTGAATTTTCTTTAACAGTCCGTTATCATAATACGCAAATATTTCACTGCTAATAAGCAATCCTTCGCGTGTATAAACACTGCTTTCCGTTAATCTGTCATTTAAATCGTATTTGAACCTGCTGACACTCGCCAATTCGTACATCCCCAAAGAAAGTTTATCCTCGATACAGTTTCCCCGTTCATCATAAGCGTATTCGTATAAAAAATCAACGGAATCAGAATTCCCGTATTTTATTTCTTTTATAATCCGGCTTCCGTTATCCGATTTGAATATAGTCCTGTTTTGTGTTTTTCCCGCAGTGTCTGACGCGGTCATATTTACCAGAGCATTTCCTTCGTAACTGTATGTCTCTGTAAATGCCAGTGAATTACCGAAATAATATTTTCTGGTTAAAGTCCTACCGTCTGCATCGCAGGTATAAGCAAGACTGCTTGCAATTTCACCGGTTTTGTTGTAAATAATCTGCCTGGCAATATTACCTGATAAGTCCAGTTTGATTTCACGTTTGGAGAAATCAGGATAAAATTCGGAAAAAAAATAACTGCCGTTTACAGCATCGTAGATTTTTTCCGAAACTATAGTTGAATCAGGCTCCTGTTTTCCGTCGATAATATCAAACCTCAAAGAGATAATTCTCTTCATTTGTACCGTTTTCATAAATTCAATATCTCTTAAAATCTCGGTATTGGCTTCCCGAATGAGACGTATCTGGGAGTTGCCCGTTCCATACCAAAAAGACGCAAGTAATAACACAATTATTAGTTTTATCAAAATGAGTTAATATTTTTTCAAAGGTCAATAATAATGTAAATGATTATTTAACACAAGGTTTTTATTAATATATAAGCATATTTACTTTATTAATTTCATTAAGTATATTTATTGATAAACAATTTCTAAAATATTATGAACAGAATAAAAGATTTATTTAGAATTCAATATCCTGTAATTCAGGCAGGGATGATATGGTGCAGCGGCTGGAAGCTCGCTTCGGCTGTAAGCAATGCAGGCGGGCTTGGCTTAATCGGAGCCGGTTCCATGCACCCGGAAGTACTTTCAGAGCATATACTGAAATGTAAGAAAGCTACGGATAAACCGTTCGGAGTCAATATTCCGCTTTTATATCCGCAGATTGATGAAATCATTAGAATCGTATGCGATAATTCTGTCAAAATTGTATTTACATCGGCAGGCAGTCCAAAAAAATACACATCGTTCTTAAAAAATAAAGGAATAATAGTTGCGCATGTTGTTGCCAGCTCTAAAAATGCAAAAAAATGTGAGGAAGCCGGCGTTGATGCCGTAGTAGCCGAAGGCTTTGAAGCCGGCGGACATAACGGTGCCGAGGAAACTACAACAATGGCTCTCATACCGTCCGTCCGAAAGGCGATAAAATTGCCGCTTATTGCCGCCGGGGGCATTGCCAGCGGCGCAGGTGTACTTGCGGCATTTGCACTCGGCGCCGAAGGCGTACAGATTGGTTCACGCTTCGCCGTATCAGTTGAATCATCCGCGCATATCGGTTTTAAGAACAAAATAATCCAATCTTCCGAAGGTGATACTAAACTTATGCTGAAAAAACTTGGTCCGGTCAGATTATTAAAGAATAAGTTTTTTGACTCTGTAAAACAAGCAGAGGAATCATGCGCAACTGAATCGGAATTAAAAGAATTACTCGGACAGGGTCGGGCGAAGAAAGGAATGTTTGAAGGTGAACTTGAAGAAGGTGAACTTGAGATAGGACAAATTGCTTCTATTATTGAATATAATAAACCAGCCGCGGAAATATTAAAAGAAATAATCGTTGAATATGAATCTCTGCGAATTGAAATGACAGGAAATAGCTTTAAGTTCGATACCTGATTTATATAAATATATAGTGGTTATATATAACTACCTGATTGTATTTCTATGTAAAAACAAAAAGCCGTTCAGTAAACTAAACGGCTTTTTTCGTGAGGATGGAAGGGCTCGAACCTTCAACCACCGCCTTAAAAGGGCGATGCTCTACCATTGAGCTACATCCCCTGTTATATTAAACCTTTCAAAACTTGCTTTTCGGCAACCTGTAAGCGGTTTCTTGCTCTCTTAAGCGATAACTTCGCTCTGTCCCTGTCTAATTTAATATCCTTTGAGCTTAACCTCTCTTCGGCTCTTTTCATTGCATTTTTCGCTCTTTCTTTATCAATATCTTCTACCGTCTCTGCCGTATCAGCGAGAATAATTATTTTATTATCTCTGACTTCAAGTATTCCGCCGCTTGTCGAGAATACTGTTTCACTGCCATTCTCGTCAACGAGTTTAATAATCCCGATTTCAAAAACAGAAACCATCGGCGCATGGTTATAAAGGACCTGAAATAACCCTTTGACACCCGGCACAGAAGCAGATCTCACTTTACCCGAATAAACACTTCTGACCGGACTTACTATTTCTATTTCAATTACTTTTTCCAACTCGTTTAGTTTATAATGTGCCTATACGCTGCTCATTATTTTTTCCGCTTTTTCTACCGCTTCTTCAATAGTACCTACCATTAAAAAAGCGTTCTCGGGTAATTCATCGTATTCACCGTTTAATATTGCCTTAAATCCTTTTATAGTATCTTCAAGTTTTACGTACCTACCCGGCAGATTAGTAAACTGTTCAGCCACAAAAAATGGCTGTGAGAGAAATTTTTGTATCCTTCTTGCTCTAGCAACAACAATCTTATCTTCATCCGAAAGTTCATCTATACCGAGAATATTGATAATATCCTGCAGGTCAGTATAGTTCTGCAGGATTTGTTTTACTTCCTGTGCCGTATTATAATGCTCTTCTCCCACAATTATCGGATCGAGAATTCTCGAGGTTGATGTTAACGGGTCAACTGCAGGATAAATTCCCAGTTCGGTAATTTTCCTTGATAATTCCGTTGTTGCGTCAAGGTGAGCAAAGGTTGTCGCCGGAGCCGGGTCTGTATAGTCGTCAGCCGGTACATAAATCGCCTGTATCGAAGTTATTGAACCTTTGTGTGTTGATGTAATCCGTTCCTGTAAAGCGCCCATTTCCGTTGCAAGTGTAGGCTGGTAACCTACTGCAGACGGCATGCGTCCGAGCAAAGCCGAAACCTCCATACCTGCCTGCGTAAAACGGAATATATTATCAATAAAAAGCAGTACATCTTTACCAAGTTCATCCCTGAAATATTCTGCAATTGTCAATCCCGTCAATCCGACTCTTTGTCTTGCTCCCGGAGGTTCATTCATCTGCCCGAATACGAGCGCAGTATTTTTCAATACGCCTGATTCTGTCATTTCAAGATATAGGTCGTTTCCTTCTCGGGTTCTTTCACCTACTCCGGCAAAAACCGAATAACCGCCGTGATGCTTTGCAATATTATGTATAAGTTCCTGTATAATAACTGTTTTTCCAACACCTGCTCCTCCAAAAAGTCCTGTTTTACCTCCCTTTGTGTAAGGTTCAAGTAAATCAATTACCTTTATTCCTGTTTCGAACATTTCCCTTTTTGTTGAT
>JAPLFI010000386.1 GCA_026390755.1 Ignavibacteriota bacterium | reverse complement strand
GTGGTAATGTTAATACAATCACAGGCAGTGGCAGCAATCTTTACGTTGGGGGTAGCTTTGCCATTATCGGCGGGCAGATAAGAAGTAATATCGCCAGATTTAACAACGTTACCGGAGAAATAGACGCAGTATGGAATCCCAATGCAAGTCTGCAAATACGCGCAATCACCGTTGACGGAAGCAATATATATGCAGGCGGAAACTTTACCACAATCGGCGGACAATCAAGAAGAAGTATTGCAAGACTGAACAACACAGACGGACAGGCGGACTCATGGAATCCTAACGCAGACGGCGGGGTCTATGGAATAACGGTTTACGGAAGTAATATTTACGTTGCGGGGGTTTTTAACAATATAGACGGAAAGGCAATAAATATGCTTGCAAAACTTGATAACACAGACGGACACGCGGACCCCGCCTGGCATCCTAACCCAAGTTCTTCTTGTAACCGTATTATTCCAAGCGGAACTGATTTTTACGTTCAAGGTAGTTTTGATTATATCGGCGAAGTGCCAAGAAACGACCTTGCAAAAATCTCTATAGCAACCGGAACATTAGACGCCACATGGAATCCAAACGCAGGTGCCGGTACGAGTGTTTATTCAATGGTTGTCAGCGGAAGCAATATTTACGCTGCGGGTAGTTTTACTTCTATCGGCGGGCAGTCAAGAAACAGGATAGCAAGACTGAACAACACAAACGGAAATGCAGACTCATGGAATCCTAATTCAAGCAGTTCTATATTGAGTATCTACCTCAGCGGAAGCTATATTTACGCCGGTGGTAATTTTACTACAATCGGCGGACAGCCAAGAAACCGGATTGCAAGACTGAACACCTCAGACGGAATGGCTGACTCATGGAATCCTGATGCAAACAGCACTGTGCGGTCAATAGATTTCAGCGGAAGCGATGTTTTCATAGGGGGCGACTTTAATACAATAGGCGGTTCGGCTCAACAAAGTTTTGCATATTTTACCGATAAACCTTTACCGGTTGAACTTCTTTCTTTTAATGCAAATGCAGAAGGAAGCAAAGTAACACTCAGATGGCAGACGGCTTCGGAATTGAATAACCACGGGTTTTACATTGAGCGTAAAAACGGCGAAAACAACGGATGGAAAGAAATCGGGTTTATAAAGGGCAGCGGGTCGGCAAATACTCCGATGAGTTATTCTTATGAAGACAGGGGGCTTACGGCGAACTACCCCAATCCGTTCAATCCGTCAACAAGTATAGACTTTCAACTTCCGGCAGATTCAAAAGTTACACTGAAAATTTATGATATTACAGGAAAAGAAGTGAGGGTTCTGCTGAATAATGAAATAAGAACGGCAAATTATTACACTATCCGTTTTGACGGAAGCAGTCTCTCGAGCGGAATTTATTATTATAAAATATCTGCCTCAGATACACGCGGACAAAACAAATATGAGCAGATTAAAAAAATGGCATTAATAAAATAACCGATGCAGAATCAAAAACAGGGTCTTCTCCTTTTTGAGTGTGAGAGAAGATCCTGTTTTTTTTCATGAATATAATCATATGCTTAACCTGCAACGGATAGTATTTATCAGTATCGCCGAATAAATCTTTTTCGTCTTTTTTCTTCTTTTCAGGTTCAGCGGGATAGAGTTTTCCGTCAAAATAATGCGTGTAATAATGTGTTTGCCGGAACATCTGATAGCGGAGTTTATCGCTCCTCGAATAACGGTACAAACTGGACGCAAACTGCCTTGAGTAATCAAATTGTCCGTTCCCTTGCTGTGTCCGGTAATAATATTTTTTCGGGGGCAGATTATTATTTTTCAAATCCACGGGGTGTTTCTCTCTCTACAAATACCGGAACAAACTGGATTACAAAAAACCAGGGTTTTAATTCTATTCCGGGAATTAATGCACTACTCATCACAAACAATTACATATTTGCCGGAACTACATGGCAATCAGTCTGGCGGCGTTCACTCTCGGAAATCATCGGAATAAAAAACATCAGCACGGAAATACCATCGGGATTTTCATTGAGCCAGAACTATCCTAATCCGTTCAATCCGTCAACAAATATTCGCTATACTTTGCCTGTTTGTCATTCCGGCGAAGGCCGGAATCTTGTAAAACTCGTCGTCTTCGACGCTCTGGGCAGAGAAGCTCTCACGAGCGGAGTTTATTTTTACAGATTAACGACTGATGGTTTCAGTGATACGAAGCGAATGCTGATGATAAAATAAGCGGAAAATATCTTTGACAATATTTTGACATTTTTATGACAAAGAGACTTTGAAGAAAACATAACTTTGTATAAAATATTTAATAAATTTAAATAATACCACAATGAAAAAGTCAAACAGTTTATTTTCTTTAGCTTTTATCTCGTTCTTTATTATCAATTATTCATTGTTAATTACAAATTGTAAAGCACAGTGGGTACAGACGAATGGTCCAAGCGGATCAGCAATATATAATATTGCAGTATCGGGAGATAATATATTTGCAGGAACAGAAGGGTCGGGAATATTTCGCAGTACTGACAATGGTATGAACTGGATACAGGTAAATAACGGACTAACTAATTTAAATGTTAATACAATAGCAATTACCGGAAATATTATTTTTATCGGAACCGGAGCTTCGGGCAGCGGAGGAGTGTTTTTAAGCACAAATAACGGTAATAACTGGATTCAGGTTAATAATAATTTTCCAAATTCTACAGTTCAGTCTATAGTTATAAACAATGGTAATATTTTCGCCGGGACAGAAGGCGCGGGAGTATATCTGAGTACTAATAACGGCAGTAACTGGGTATCAAGAAACAGCGGTTTAACCGATCCTGATGTATTTACTGTCGATATAGGAAATGGCACTGTATTGTTAATTCCGTCTGAAAACTGACCAATATTCCGCGCAAAATTGACCACCTTGGTTACTTAAATTTAGTTAGATTTATTTATATATTTCAACCTAAAACTTTTACCATTTATTAAGAACGGATAGCTGTGATGAAGCAAC
>JAPLFI010000628.1 GCA_026390755.1 Ignavibacteriota bacterium | reverse complement strand
GCGGCGTTCATTTCCTCAGCGAAAAAGCAACATCGGCATACGAGCATGCGAGAGAAACTATAAGCAGTTTCATTAATGCCGCCCGAACAAGTGAAATTATTTTCGTGCGCGGAACAACGGAAGCGATAAACCTTGTTGCAAATTCTTATGGTAATGAAAATATAAATGAAGGTGATGAAATAATAATTTCCGCTCTCGAGCATCATTCAAACATTGTGCCCTGGCAGATGTTATGCGAAAGAAAGAATCCGGTGTTAAGGATTATACCGATAAACGACGACGGTGAATTATTATTCGAAGAATACGAAAAACTTTTCAGCGAACGGACGAAATTTGTTTCCGTAAGCCATGTATCAAATTCGCTCGGCACAATAAATCCTGTTAAACGTATAATTGACACGGCGCATAAACACGGCGTACCAATTATGATTGACGGAGCGCAGGCAGTTCAGCATCTGAAGGTTGACGTGAGAGAATTAGACGCTGATTTTTACGCTTTTTCGGGGCATAAATTATACGGACCAACCGGAATCGGCGTGTTATACGGGAAAGAAAATTTCCTTGATGCCATGCCGCCGTATCAGGGCGGAGGCGATATGATAAAAAGTGTGTCGTTTGAAAAAACCATTTATAACGACCTGCCGTATAAATTCGAAGCAGGTACGCCTGACATTTCAGGGGCAATAGGTCTCGCGGCGGCAATCAATTACGTTTCGGAAACGGGTTTAGATAATATCGCAAAACACGAGAAAGAAATTCTTGAATATGCAACAAAGAAGATGCTGAAGATTGACGGCATGAGGATAATCGGTACGGCGAAAGAAAAATCCAGCGTGTTGTCATTTTTAATCGGTAACATTCATCCTTATGACGCGGGAACCATTCTCGACAGGCTCGGCGTTGCCATAAGAACGGGAGTTCACTGCACGGAGCCGCTGATGAACCGGCTCGGAATTCCCGGCACGGCACGGGCGTCATTTGCAATGTACAGCACAAAGGAAGAAGTTGACCTGCTTGCCGAAGGAGCGGAAAAGGCAAGAAAAATGTTATCATAAAGTCAAATTAGACACGAATTAACTCGAATTTGCTCAAATTACACAAATTAAAGAAAGAACTTTTTTAGAATAAGAGCTAAAAAAGGAGTCAAAGATATGGAAGAAAAAAATATACAAATAATAGAAGAGGAAATTATTGACGATTTTTCGGTGTTTGACGACTGGATGCAGAAATACGAATACATAATCGAATACGGGAAGAGCCTGTTACCGATGGATGATGTTTACAAAACCGAACAGAACAAAGTGGCGGGATGCCAGTCGCAGGTATGGCTGTACACGGAATTTAAAAACGGCAATGTTATATTCCAAGCCGACAGCGACGCTATAATAACTAAAGGACTGGTCGGATTGCTCGTAAGGGTTTTATCCAATCATAAACCGCAGGATATAGTAAAAGCAAAGCTTGAATTTATAGATAAAATCGGAATGAAAGAGCACCTTTCGCCGAACAGGTCAAACGGACTCGTTTCTATGATAAGTCACATGAAGAAAAACGCAGAGTCATATTTACATAAGAACATTACCGGAGGTAAGTGTTAAGTGTTAAGTCTTAAGTGTTAAGTGTAAAAAACAGAAACAATAATTATCTTAAAAGAACAACTTATTAAAGTTCTGCTAAAACAGATGAACGAAGAAAAAAAAACAGAGGAAAACAAGCCGGAAGAAAAATCAGAAACAAGGGTTCTGAAAGAAGAAGTAATAAAAGTGCTCAGGAGTTGTTACGATCCGGAGATTCCGGTAAATATTTATGAACTCGGACTTATTTATGACATTAACATTGAGGCAAACGGAGACGTGCTTGTGATGATGACTTTAACGTCGCCTGCATGTCCTGTAGCGGGAACGCTTCCCGTTGAAGTGCAGGAAAAATTAAAGGAACATCCGATGATTAACAACGCAAGGGTTGAAATTACTTTTGACCCGCCGTGGAGTTTTGACAATATGTCCGAAGAAGCCAAACTTGAGCTGGGATTTTTATAATCTGTCTGTTATAATCTCTGCTGTATAACCTGCTTTTCCGAGCGTTTCAATAACGACTTTTCCTGTACCATCCTCACACTTAACCGTCAGTATTTTATCGGGATTATCCGTATCAACTTTCCATTCCGAAATTGATTTCACTTCATCCATGAACGGAGTTATCTTTGCAATGCAATGTCCGCAGTTGACGTTTGTTCTGAATTTTAATTTGTTCATTTTTTCCGATTTATATTATAAAATTAAACTAATTAAGACAGAATATCAGCCCAATATGGTAAACAGTAATTGGTGTTCAGTATTTGGTAAAAATAGAAACAACATACAGCAATCTATAATCGGTTATCGGTTTATTGTCATGTATAAAGTGTGTTTTTATACATTAAATACAGTGTTTATTAGTACCGCTAAAATCTTTAAATTGATATATTAACAAAATATGAGACTCTGTCCTAACTGTCATAGCAAAGAACATTCCGGGCGCCTGAAAGAAGGAGAGCGTATTATTGTCAGATGTGACAATGCCGTATATATCACAGCAAAATAATTATTAGGATACTATATCCGGAAAGTCTTTTTTTGTTATCACACGATATTCTGAATTTTGGTAAGTGTCAAGAAATTCTTTCGGCGGTTTTACCTTATCGTTTTGCCATTTGAATTCTATTGCCATAATCTTTCCGTTATACTCTTCGATCAAATCAATTTCTTTTCCCTGCACTTGCCGCCAGAAATAATAATTTTTCTTAATTCCTTCGCTTAAAGAATTTTTCATCCGTTCGACGATACAAAAGTTTTCCCACAATGCGCCAATATCGTTTCTTTGCTGTAAAGGATTATATTGCGATATTATACTGTTTCTGATTCCCTGATCGTAAAAATATATTTTCTCTTTTTTTAATATCTCTTTTCTGAGATTCCTGCTGAACGGTTTAAGGCGAAATATTACATAAGCTTTTTCGAGTAAATCTATATACCTCTCTATCGTTTTTCTGGCAACACCCAATTTTACGGAAAGTTCGTTTTGAGATACTTCATAACCTGTCTGAAATGCGAGCAACTGCAAAAGTTTTACAATTAAATCAGGTTTTCTTACTGATTCGAATTCAAGAACATCTTTAAACAAATACCGGCTTGTCAAATTATCAAGAAGCATTTTAGAATCTTCGTCGCTTTTATTTACAACATCGGGATACATCCCGAACCTGAGAAAATTCTGCAGTCCGGATTCCAGCTCAATCAACGAAAACTTTCGGCTTAATTCTGAAACTGAAAACGGAAGCATTAAAAAATCAATAGCTCTTCCTGTTAAGGGCTCATTTGTTTTATTTTTTAAATCAAAACTGCTTGAACCTGTTGCAATAATCTGAACATCCGGAAATGTGTCATAAAGTATTTTTAAACTCAAACCTATGTTATCAATC
Organism: Ignavibacteriota bacterium; assembly: GCA_026390755.1. Lineage (GTDB taxonomy): Bacteria > Bacteroidota > Ignavibacteria > Tepidaquicellales > Tepidaquicellaceae > JAPLFI01. Next base: position 748 of record JAPLFI010000628.1, on the reverse strand, counting down.
CTCTGAGCTTCATCAAATACAATAAATTTCGCGTCGCCAAAAAGTTTTTTGATTTCATACGGATTCCGGGACTCCAGCCGCTGTTTAATAGCTATCAGTTCACAGTTATAATAATTTTCCGGTTTTCCATATTTATTAATCATTTGCCGGACAAATGTAGTCTTTCCGACTTGTCGCGCTCCCAGAATAATCAGAATTTTATTCTTAAAAAGCCATTTTTCAACAATATTTTGTATATTTCGTGTTAATAATTCCATAATTTGGACTTTTGATTATAAAATTTTTATGTTTTTCTGTGACTATATATTACATAATAACTATTTATTTTGCTACTTTATGTTACAAAATATATATAAAAATCATAAACTACAATAGAAATCTCTTGTGTCCTGATGTTGTTGATAAACTATCAGGCGAATAAATTTTAATTCGGAGAAAAATAAAAATTATTAAACTGACAAAATTGTTCTGATATAAGTGTTTTGAGTTTAATAGTAGCACCAAAATCTTTAAATTGATATATTAACAAAATATGAGACTCTGTCCTAACTGTCATAGCAAAGAACATTCCGGGCGCCTGAAAGAAGGTGAGCATATTATTGTCAGATGTGACAATTGCTCTTTACTTTTCCTTCTGAATATTCCCGACGAAAAAGAGATTTACGAAGATTATTACAAAATTGAATTCACAAAAGAGGATTATAACGCAGAATCTAAATATCCATACCTCACAGATATTTTCGAAATC
>JAPLFI010000584.1 GCA_026390755.1 Ignavibacteriota bacterium | reverse complement strand
GTGGTGAAATTAAAAGCCGTCTGGGCAACGGTTGTGTCAAGGATACCGTTTTTATATACCTTTACGTTTGATAAAGCTGAATCATAAACTATATGAATTACCGTCGGTCCCGGGAAAATATTTCTGATAAGTACGTCATTTATACCCGTTCCTCTGAAAATAGCACCGTTTGCAGGGGCAACACCACCGACAAAACAGCGGAATGACAGACCCGCATCTCCGAATAAATACCTCGTAGATGCCGGTGTTACAAGGTTATTCAGCCACATACTTATTGTAAAACTGCTGGTTCCTGTTGACAAACTATATCCCGTAACGATTTTTGCGCTTGCCGTTGCGGTTCCTGATAGACAGCTGTCAAACTGACCCGGCGTTGTTAATGTCAGAGTCGTCAACGGAGCGGGATTTGTGCCTACACCCGGTATGGCAAAGTTAGGCGTTAAAGAAGGTGATGGATTATTCTTAAATTTATAATAGATTAAATCCGGTAATGCTGCGACGGGTCCTGCGGTAACATCAATTCCGCAATGCATTAACGGCGAACCCTGACCCTGGTAAATGTAATTACATCCGCCTGCTGTCTGATTATACGTTCTTCTGTTACTTCCTGTAAAGGATGTATGATATGTACTCATGCCCGTAGCTGAAGCACCGCACTGGCTGATTTCAATAATCAGGCTCTTTGTATTATCATAAACGTATGGTCTGCTTAACGTAATCGGTGTAAATGTACCCATCGTTGAATTAAGAGTTACTGACGGATTGAAATAAACCGTATCCATCGGGTCTGTGTAAAATACGCCCGTCGGCAAAGTTGTGATTGTTGACTGACCAAATTTTATCGTCAGGTTTGTGTAAGTTATTGATGCCGTAGCGCAAAAGATATAGAATTTTGTAATAGTTCCCGAAGGAGCCGGTGTAGGCTGATTAAGTTCGCCCGGGAGCACAAGGAATTGAGTTAATTTTCCCGCAACAACGCTGAACGGGAAAGCATTACTGCCGATTGTTGTATTAAAATTATAATACTGTGGCACAGTTGGAGCGGCAGTTCTTTCAATTGTTAAAGCATCAATGCCCATATAATCCGAGTTTGCTCCTGACGGTCCGCCGTTTACAACACAATATCTGATTGCAAATCTGCCGTTTGCACTTGCTGCGGCGGCTTTGAAGCCATGTCTCTGCCAGCCGGTCGTTGTATTGGTTTTGAATCTTCCGAGTTCTGTCCAGCTTCCTTCCGGAACAGAATCGTTTGCCGAATACATTACTCTTACTGAATCAGGATAAGTGCTTCCTGTTGCAGACCTTTCATAGAAGAATAATGAATCAGTTGCTAATAACCCGCCGGTGACTCTTGGTAATACGAGCCAGCTGTCAATATTGTTCGCACCCGTTACAACACTGTAATTTGCGGCTACATAACCGGTGTCGGGTCCGTTGAAAGCATTAAAAACAGCAATTTGACCCTGATACCAGGTTGCTATTGTACCTTGAGCGCCTGTTCCTCTGTAGTACGGTTTATATCCTCTTGCTTTAAGAGAAGTTGTATCATTCGCCGCATCAAAGTTATCCGTGAAAATCGGCGTTCCATAAGAAACGTGAACAGGTGTAATAACGTTGCTTTGATTATCCGTGGTTTGCGTTTTGCTTCCCCGGGGATCCTCAATGGTTAAGCCGACGAATACTGATATAAATGCAGAGATTAACAAAAATGAAATAAAGTAGTACATTTTTTTCAAAATATCCCTTTCTTTTAAAAGTTTGTGATATGATATTTAATGATTCAGCAATCTTATAAATACTATTAGAATATGCAAGCCAATATAACGGTATTTCATAAAAAAACCCGGAACTATATTGTTCCGGGTTTTTATAGTTATTTAAAACCTGTTCTTATTTAATTATTGTCATCTTCTTTGTATCCACAAAATCGTTCACTGTAATT
>JAPLFI010000017.1 GCA_026390755.1 Ignavibacteriota bacterium | reverse complement strand
TTTTTTTCATAAGATTTTTAGAAACAGTTTAAGGATCATCCCTAAATTATTGTCATTCCTTTTGTCATCCTGAATTGTCTTTTGTCATCCTGAACCTTGCCCCGAACTTGTTTCGGGGTTGTTTCAGGATCATTTCGGAATTGTTTCAGGATCTAAGCCGGAATCCTCCCGTAAATCGGGAGCGGGCATAGAAATTCTTATGAATTAAATTCTCAGAGCGGAAATATATTTCTTTTGCGGGGCACCGGGCGGACTGATATTAGTTGATACCCGATGACAGTCAGTGTGGTCGTAAATAGATTCGTTTGAAGTGTTGAAAATAACGGTTTCACTGCTCGTTGAATTTCCTGAGGTTGTCGAAACCGGTGTTTCAAATTCGTTTTTTTCGAAAGAGCATTTTCCGCAGTTATTGCAGTCTTTTTTTTCTTTCTTATCTTTCTTCTCGCATTGCTTCTCGTTCGTTTTGCCGCCTGTGTCAGGCAGGTCCGTGCCGCAGGATTTTTCTTCCTTCGCAGAACTTTTTTGACAGCAGGATTTTTTCTCAACTTTTACTTCCTTTTCAGGCTTGCACATACAGCTGTGCATGTCAACTGCAAAAGAAACTGCGCTGAACGAGAACAACAACAGCAAGGTTACCGTTGTTCTGAAATTCCAATATTTGAGAAAATACTTTTTCACTTGCTACAAAAATACATATATTTTAGTGTTAATGTCAATGCATACTAAAAAATCCGATTTACTCTATAAGACTAAACACAGAATATTTCCCATTCTTTTGCCGGAAGCCCCGCTTTCCTGCACAAACTTCCGAGAAACTCTTCCGGAGAGCTCAGCTGTTCCCACACCTGCGGAAGATAAACCGCGTGATTATAGTTCTGTTCAATAATAACTCCCCTGTTCTTTATACTGCAGAAAAATCCGTTAATATCTTCCGGGAAAATCCGTTCCGGCTTTGTCAGGACTGACACTTCATATTTAAGTCCTGCGAGCTCCGAAATCCCGACCGGCGAAAAACGGTAGTCCCGCGATGCGGCGCTGATTGCATTTTCTATTATACTGTTGTAAAGAGTGTCGAACGGCTCAATCGTACCGATACATCCCCGCAGTTCATCGTCGTAATTCCTCAGCGTAACGAAACACGCATAAGAACTTTTTAGATTCTGCTTAAACGATTCCGGAATATCTTTTTTCTGAAACCGTTTTCCTTCTCTGACAAATGTTTCGACTGTCTGCTTTGCAAGCCGTCTCATAAAATATTTTTCGTCAAGTGTAAAGATTTCTTTTTCGTGTAAAACTTTTTCGTCCGCCGGGAACTTTTCCGTATCCGAATAAAAAGCAACGGCGCCGTACCCGACAACGGAAGATTTATCTTTAATAATATCACCGGAGTTCTTGTAATCAAGAAGTTTTGTTTTCCAGTTTTTTCTTTTGGCAAGTTCAATAAGCGACATCACCGCCCAGGGTGAATCTATTTCCGCTTCGTTAATTGCTTCGGCATTAAGATCCAGTATTGAATCAAGAGAGTATTTATCGAGTTTAACTGCTTCGTTATAACTATGAAAATGACTGAGATCGGCAGAGCAGACTATAAGAGTTTTATCATCGGAATATTTTTCGAGCAAAGACGCAAACTCCTCCGGGTCAATGCGCCCGACGATAACAGGAATTATGGAAAAATCTTTCAGAACACGCTGAAGAAAAGGAATCTCAATTTCAATTGAATGCTCACGCTCATCGGCGGCAGGAATACTGGCGATGTTTTCTTCCTTAAGCAGATTTTTGACTTCCGGAGAAAGCTTTACTTTTCCGAGAGGAGAATCGTATGCGTCGTAATCAATAACACAGGCGCCCGTCAGGGAATAGTGATGAGCAGTACCGAGAATTATAACTTTATTAATGTTCCTGTTTATCTGCCGAAAAGCGCATGCCGCGGTTTGCCCCGAATACATGTATCCCGCATGAGGAACGATTATTGCCTTAACATTCAGGTTTTCTTCTTCCGCCAGTTCAAGATATTCATCCAGCTCGGCGGAAAGAGCGGCGGCGCCCGCATTATACCAGGTCCCCGCACAAATTGGTTTTCTGATTTTTTCTTTCATAATTCAAATCAAAGTGTTAAGTGTTAAGTGTTAAGTGTTAAGTGTTAAGTGTTAAGTGTTAAGTGTTAAGTGTTATTATACCAAATACTAAATACTAAATACCAAATACCAAATACCAAATACCAAATACCAAATACTAAATACTTATTTCACAAGCAATTCCGGCCTGTATTCAAAATGCATCGTATCGTAATGATACCACTTTCCGCCCCATATAAAACCCCGGTTCTCGAACACCTCGACAACTTCCATCGGAATCTTATTCTTATACTTCATTGATTTATCCCATTGCCAGTAATCGGAATATT
>JAPLFI010000021.1 GCA_026390755.1 Ignavibacteriota bacterium | reverse complement strand
GAAAATACGCGGAAGGTCATCTTCCGGAATACCGATACCCGTATCAGCAACGGAAATATTTATTGATTTTCCCGCGCGCGAAGTTGAAATGATAATTTTCCCTTGCGCCTGAGTATATTTAGTGGCGTTTTCTATCAGATTCATAAGGACCTGCTTTATGCGCACGGCGTCTGCAAAGGCGCTGGATTCATCATCAGTTCCCTGTTCAAATGTAAGACTGATTTGTTTCCTCACGGCAAGCGCCTTCATTTCCGTTACAGCATCATTTATCAGTTTATTAACGGGGAAATACCGTTTACTGAGTTTCATTCCCGCTTCAAGGCGTGATATGTTAATCAGGTCATCAACGAGTTCGGTCATGCGGTTCGTCTGCTGTAATGCTTTTTCGAGGAAAGTCAAATTGACGGCAGGGTCGTTCACAGCTCCGTCTATCAGAGTTTCGAGCGATAACTGAACAGCGAATATCGGAGTGCGTAATTCATGCGTAACATTACCGAGAAATTCATTACGGTTAACTTTGATAATTTTCGCATTGTTAAGTTCGTCGAGAGTGCGTTTAAGGGATTTATTGAATGAATTATACAACTCCGCAGATTCCCTGTTAACAGAAAATTTCTTTTCAAGCGTTACGAACTCCTGATAAAGAGAATTAAATTCACCTATCTTTTCATCATAGTTATTAAAACCGGGAGTGTTTGCATCAGTCCTGATTCTGTCTGCAAAGCCGCCTACGATATTCAGTCCTTTCAGAAGTCCTTTATTTATCAGCAGGACGGAAATAAACACAAGCAAAACGTAAAAAGCGCAGAAAACAATAATGACTGATGTACCGGCATTCAGACTGATTATAATCAGCAGAGCGGCAATAAAGACAGGAAGTGAAAAGGCAACAAATTTTAAATTAAAATTTCCGATTGGCTTTTTTTATTTTAGACATTAATTAATCAGCGTGAAAGCGGTATCCAAGTCCCTTAATAGTTTCTATATAATCCGAGTAAACGCCGAGTTTTTCACGAACCTTTGCGACGTGAACATCAATTGTACGGTCAACAACAAAAATATTTTCGCCCCAGATTTCATTCAGAAGTATTTCACGCGAAAGTACTTTTCCCCTGTTTGAAAGCAAAAAACGAAGGAGCTGGAATTCTTTCTTAGGAAAGAACACATCCTCGTTATCAATCTTAACGCAGTGAGCTATGGAGTCAACCTCGAGATTTTTGAACTTAATATACTCATCAGTTTTTACTGTTTTCTCTTTTTCAGCATAAACGCGGCGGATAACCGATTTCACGCGGGCAATTACCTTCCGGGGTGAAATCGGTTTCTGAATATAATCATCGGCGCCGAGTTCGAGACCGATAATTTCATCAATTTCATTTTCCTTGGCAGTGAGAAAGATTACGGGTATTTTTGAAGTAATGACGCCGGATTTAAGTTTTTTGCAGACATCGAAGCCGTTCAGCTCGGGCATCATAATATCGAGGATTATCAGATCGGGTTTTTCGGTAACCGCAAGAGCAAGAGCTGATTTGCCGTCGCCGGCAGTTATCACTTCGAAATCTTTTTCCTTTTCGAGATTGTATTTCAGCAGATCAACGATATCCTTTTCGTCGTCAACAACAAGAACTTTAAAAATCATTTTACGTTTTACCATAAATATGCATAATCAACATTAAGAAATCATTAACACAGCATTAAAAAATCATTATGATAAGAAGTCATTTAAAGATGACTTCTTTGCCTGTTTTTGCCGCTTTATACATTGCGTCAACCGCTTCCATAACCATAAGCGCTTCTCTGCCGGTGGAAATCAGCGTATGGGTACCGCGTATGGCTCCGACGAAATAGCGTAATTCGTTTTCGTAACTGTTTTTATAAATCCCGCTCGACATTTTTATATTCTTCGGTGTGATATCGAACAGCTCATTATTAATCTTCTTATTTATGCGCAGGGGATTAATTGAAGAACTGCCTTCGGTGCCGAAAGTATTGCAATAGAAAAACTCTCCGCCGCGCAGGAGGCTCCAGCTTACTTCAATTGTGAGCGCCGAGCCGTTTTTGAATTTAACGAAAGTGAAATTTGAATCTTCGACTGCTTTTGTATTATGGGAATAATTAATCGCGGAAATGCTTTTAATTTGCGGAAAACCGAGCATCCACATGCCGAGATCGAGCATAACTATGCCATTATCGAGAAAGACTCCGCCCCCGGCTTTTTCCATATTCATAAACCATTTCTGGTGAGAGCTCTGCATTTTAAGCCAGCCTGTTTTAACATAGAAAATATCGCCGAGTTCCTTTCCGCGTATAAAGTTACGCGCGAGTATAGAGTCATTTCGGAAACGGTTATTCATTCCGACCATAAGAAGTTTTTTGTTCTTATCAGCCGCATCAACTATATGTTTAGTTTCTTTCGCATTTCTGGCAACAGGTTTTTCAACCAGCACATGTTTGCCGGCATCGAGGCATTTTATGGAAATTGCAGTATGCGCGTCCGTCTGAGCAGTAACAATTACCGCATCAATTTCAGGAATTTCAACGAGCATCTGGTCAACATCCGAGAAACCTTTTTTTAGGTTATAACGACGAGCGAGGTGTTTTGCTTTAGTTCTATCGGTATCACAAATAGCGGCGATTTCGACTTCTTTAAATTTTTCGAGAAGCGGAATGTGCATAATCTGCGCTATACCGCCCAGTCCGACAATTGCTATCCTGGTTTTTTCCATATCAACAAAAAATTTTGACAAGCTATTTAATAAAATGTCAAGACACCCGAATCACATACTAGCCACTAACGGCTGCTTCCTTCCGGACCTGACCGGTTTGGGTGACATCATATTGTCCGGGGCTTGACATTAACAATATACTCAAGAAGACTTAAACATTAAATACAATCCGAAGATTCCAAGAACAATATTTACGAGCCACATTCCGAGGAACGGACTGACAAATTCGCGATCGGCGAGTTTTTCGCCGCCTATAAGAGATGCCCAGTAAATAAGAAAGAACAGCAGAGAGATTCCGGATGCAATTCCGAATCCTCCGCGTCTGACGCGATAGCCGAGCGGCGCTCCTATCAGGGCGAAAATCATACAGGCAAAAGGTATTGAATATTTTTTATAAATTTCTACATTATATGTTGCGATCTGTTTCTCTGTCTGAGTTTCAATCTGAAGCTGTGATTTCAGCAGTACGGTTTTATTCATAATGTTTTGCCGTATATTCGAAAGAGAATCATATAATTTTGACCTCTTAAGAGAATCTTTTCCGAATGGGATTTGAGATAATATTGTATCCCTGAAATTAATATTATTGAAATTAAGAGCGTCCCTGCGAACACTTTCTATAACGGATTCACGGTTCTTTTTCTGAGTTACAATAATTGTATCAATCAGACTATTCATCGCCTGAGCGGAAAGCTCCCGGTCCCCGCGTATAAAGGCGTTATCAGACGAGCGATGAAATCCGAAACCGGCGGCATCGAGAGTGATGCGGTGATTCTCGAATTTGATTCTCCTGTAGCCGTTAACGTAGCTTGTAACATCAAGCTGGTGAATCTCGCCGTTGCTGAGGTTCATTACGACCTTACTGAAATCGCTTGTAAAGCCGATATCTCCTTTTTCGGCGGTTATAAGATTACGGTACTCGGGACTTGAATAGTCGTATATACTAATTCCTTCTATATTATTGCTGTTTTCAAAAGTTTTTCGGACGAGAATTTTCGCGCCTCCTATATCATCGGAAAATTTTCCCGGTTCAAGTATAAAAGTCGGTTTCGTCCGGGAGATATCCTGCAGGAGCATACGCGCGCTGTGATTTGCTTCCGGCAGAACATCATTATTAAACAAGACCATTAGATAGGTTATAATAACGGCAAAGATGAGCATAGGGAACATGAGTTTCTGCAGACTGAGTCCGCTTGCTTTCATAATGGTAATTTCATTTGCAGAGGCAAGGTTGCCGAATGCCATAAGCGTGGATACAAGTACAGCCATAGGTACGGCAAGTGTAACCATCCAGGCGAGGTTAAGAGATATAAGTTGTATTATAATCCAGAGGCTGAGTCCCTTACCGACAAGTTCGTCAATAGACTTAATCAGAAACTGAAATAGAAACAAAAACATAAGAGTCAGCAGTGAGAAAAAAAACGGACCTATGTGAGCTTTTAATATGTATTTATAGATAATCAAATTACTCTGAAATTATTTTCTGTTTTTTGAAACCCGGCTGATAAAAATAAATGAACTTTTTTAGAATATTTTTTATTAATTAATTATTATATTATGAACTTACATACCAAGTTCGTATTTTAATTCAAAAAAAGATAGTAATAAAATTATTATTACAAAAAATATTTTATATGATTAAAATAAAAATAATATTTCTGGTTACCGCGGTTTTATTGCTCGCAGGCTGCGAAAAAGACGGATTGATAGAAAAAGCCATGTCATTATTTAACGACGACCCGGTTACAGAAAAAGAAAAAGAAAAACCCATACCGCGCCCGGTTCAGCGGCTGGACTTTGAGGCAGGAGGATTTGTTTTATATCAAATGCCGGCAAAGGATGGCCGGACATTATACGCAAGAACGGATGTCGGCGGAGTTTACAAAAAGCAGGGCTCAGGTGACTGGAAGTTTATAAGCGAATTCGCGATTACTCCGGCATGTCTGATGGTACAGGGAATAGATATAAATCCATTTAACCAGAGCGAACTGATTATTGCATGCGGCACTGATTATTTAAAGGATGATATAGGGAGGGGTTTATGGAAAAGCGCAGATGAGGGAGCGACATGGACGCAGGTTCTCGGACCGAATACAGGCAACGGTGAATTAAATTACGGCGGAAATGTTTTAAGGATAAAAATCGGCGGACCATGCATAAAATGGCATCCTTCGGTTCAGGGAAGAATTTACACAGGCGGGCTGGCGAATGAACAAACCGGCAGACCAAATATATATGCCAGCAATCAGAACGGCGAACAGGGTACATGGGATATTATCAGTACAGAAAGCACCATCACCGGCAATGTAGTCTGCATACAGATACATGCCGATTTCCCGGACGAAATCTGGGTAGGAACCGATAAAGGACTTTGGAGAACAACGGATAACGGCAATACATGGTCTGAGCAATTGTTTCCGGGACAGATAGACGGGACTTATCAGATACTTCTAAAGAAAGATAATAAGGGCGGACTAAAGGCATTTATATCTACGGGCAATTTATACAGGATAGAAAATAATGCTTCCTCAATCAGGGATCTGACACAGAGATACGGAAAAGGAAGCGGATACGGAAACATGATAATCGGTCTTGTTTTTTCCAATTACGGAGAAAATAAATTAGTTGCGAAAGAAATGGGAATACTTGCTAAATCAACGACAGATGACGGAGAGACATGGAGTAAACCTCTGAAATACAATCTTGAAAAAGAGCATAATCCGAAACACACACTTGCAACACAGGATAAAATTTATACTTCAAATGTACTTGGAAGTCAGAATCCGGTAAACCCTGATATCTGGTATATGAGCGGAGGAGCGGGTCCGTTTCTGTCAACAAATAACGGAGAAACCTGGAGATTTCACGGGAACGGAATTGATATGGTAGTTGTATATGACGTTTCATTTTCGATGACAGGGGATATATACGTGCCCATATCAGACTGGGGGATGGCAAGAACAAATGACGATTCGTTTCCAAAAATTATTAATTATTCACGGCAGTCAACACTGAGTCCTCCGCCGCCGGAAAAGAACGGGGATTCTTATATGCCGAATGTATGCAGGGTTTTAATTTCGCAAAATAATCCCGAGAGAATATACCTGATAGGAGGAAGCGTATTTACTTATTATCCGGTAATATGTAAATCCGAAAAACGGGGCGAGCCGAATTCATATCATATTATGAATCCTTCGGGAATAATCAGTTATCCCAGATCCGGAACGGGTCACGACGCAATTATATCCGACGGTGATATTACTTCAGACGGCATAAATGACCATCTGATTGTACTGATGGGCGGCGGACAGTTCAAGAGAAAGATATATGACGCGCAGAACCCTTCTGCATACTGGTACGGAGTTTATCACAGTTCAGATAACGGAGAAAGTTTCGCGAAATCCGAATTCCCGGGTGAATCGGAGAATATTTATAAACATTCCATAGTCGGAGGATTGTTTAGTCCCACCGATTACATAGAATCAGACCCTGCTAATCCTTCAAAAGTATATTTGTACCTGGAAGGAGGAAATGACGACGGAGTAATGGCGGGCGGACTGTTCATAAGCACGGATTACGGCAGGACTTTTACATTCAGGAATTATGTTGTGGACAATCCCGCAGCAAATTACAGGAGCAGAGGAGCGATAAATATTGACCATGGAGGTACAGGGGTGTTATGGGCAGGAATAGATAATTACGGGTTATCGAAATCGGATAATTCAGGCGCATCATTCACAAAACTGTCCGGATGGGAATCAGCCCTGACAGTTGACGCGAAGGGAAATGTGGTAGCCGCATTCGGCAGAAGGACAGGAGATGCATACAATAAAATCTATTTATCAAAGGACGGCGGTGAAACATGGGAACATATATACTTCGAAGGTCACGGCGTAATACCATCGGTCAGAAAAATTAACATCAGAGAAAACAAAGACGGTGAGCTGTGGATATCCACAAGCGGGCAGGGATTGTTCATTTACAGGTTCGATTAATGTAAGACATTGCTTAACTCCGTAAATGTATGCGATTTTACTACCGCTCGGAAACTGTTAATATTTTCCGGTTTCACAAATATAAATCATTAAAAGTGAAAAAAATAAACGACCGGCGTTAGTTTAAATGTAAATCATAGTTTTATTTTATCACTTTATGTTTACGCCCTACTTTTTCGAATGCGGTGATGGCTTTATCAATATGCTCTGTTTCATGAGCCGCGGATATCTGTACGCGAATACGCGCCTGACCTTTCGGTACGACAGGATATGAAAAGCCGATTGCGTAAATACCTTCTTCGTACAAATCCTTGGAAATCTGCTGAGCGAGTTGCGCGTCATTTTCGAACTTACGGAACAGCACTGGTGCGATCGGATGCACACCATCAATAATGTCAAAACCGAGTTTTATCATATTCGACCTGTAATGATTTGTATTCCTGCGCAGTTTGGCGCGCAGGTCATCCGACTTTTCAAGCAAATCAAACGCGGCAATTGACGCGCCTGCAATTGACGGGGCAAGTGTATTCGAGAATAAATACGGACGTGAGCGCTGGCGGAGCATTTCAACAATTTCTTTTTTACCTGTTGTGAATCCGCCGGAAGCGCCTCCCATAGCCTTGCCGAGTGTGGAAGTGATTATATCAACCTGTCCGAGTACGCCGCAATATTCAATCGATCCGCGTCCTTTTTCGCCAAGGAAGCCCGTAGCATGAGAATCGTCAACAAATATCATAGCATCATATTTATTAGTAAGTTCGATTATCTCACGAAGATTCGCAATATCGCCGTCCATAGAAAAAACACCGTCTGTGGCGACAATAATATTCTTCGCGGGCTGAGGCATAGCTTCGAGTCCCGAGTGGTCCCAGATATCCGAGCCTTCACGCGCGAGTTTGAGCTTTTGCTCCAGCGACTTCATATCAGAATGGTCGTAAATAAGACGGCGCGCTTTACAGAGACGAATACCGTCAATTATGCTGGCGTGATTCAATGCGTCAGTGATAATCGTATCCTCAGCGCCGAGAATGCTTTCGAACAATCCTGCGTTAGCGTCATAACAGGAAGAGTAGAGAATAGTATCTTCCGTCTGGTAAAAATCAGCCACCTTTTTCTCGAGTGTTTTATGAATATCCTGTGTGCCGCAGATAAACCGCACCGAAGCCATTCCGAAACCGTGTGAATCGAGTGTCTTGTGCGCGGCGCTTATTATATCGGGATGATTCGCAAGACCGAGATAATTATTAGAGCAGAAGTTCAGCACTTCCTTTGGCGCGGAACCGGCGGGATAGCGGACGTCAATATTTGCCTTCTGACCGGATATTATGACGCGCTCTTCCTTAAACAGTCCCGCTTCTTTTATATTTGTCAGCTCGCGTATTAAATCTAATTTAGTTCTGATATACATAGTAAATAATGTTTAAATTATGATGTTGAGTTATGTAAATTATGTTTAAATATTAAAAGTTAAAAGGAAGAAGAACTTTCGCCGCAGATTAGCACAGATTTTTCGGATTAAAAAAAAGAGCAAAGATCAGAAGACACGAATTAGCACTAATTGACACAAAAAAAAGTTGCTCTTATTTTTGGGCGTTGTTCTTCTCTCTCGTAACTCTGCGCCTTCCCTGCCTGCCTGTCTATGCCAGGTAGACGGCAGGCAGGTCTGTGACCTCTGTGTAACATCTTTTTATTACACTTATTCAATATTAGAATACAGCCATAATCTTTAGCTAAATAGTAGCGGGAAAATTACATTACAATTTAAAATAATTTTTGAATTCTAAATCAAATATATTTTTACTAAATTGACCGGTAATATTTTTATTTATTTATAAGTACATTACTCACAAAATTTATTACAATATGGAAATAGATGGAAAAGTATTTCAGGTGGATGGTGATGGTTTTTTGTTGGATCCTTATATCTGGAGTGAAGAAGTAGCAAAATTATTTGCAAAGTATGACGGAATCGAAGAACTGACTGAAAAACACTGGGCAATCATAAACTTTATCCGCAAGAACTGGGAAGAGAAGGGTATGGCACCAATGGTACGATCTATTTGTCAGATAACAGGCGTTAAGTTGAAAGAAATCTATCAGTTATTTCCGCTTGGTCCTGCACGGGGTGCATGCCGTGTTGCAGGATTACCGAAACCGGATGGTTGTGTTTAGCAAAATAAAACTACTATGACCCTGTATAAGACTATTTCACTTGTATCATTTCTGATTTGTTTTATAATTCTGACCTTTCATTTTTTAAGGCTTATCAGGTTGGGCTCACCCAAAGATTATTCTCATAAAAAAGGTAACCTGAAAGCGGCAATATCTTATTCTTTTACCGGAGCGATGAACCCGTTACGAAAAGAGTCCGCATATTTACATTTACCGACATATACTGCCGGAATTCTGTATCATTCCGGTACTTTTATTAGTTTTGCTCTTTACTTTTTGTTACTCTTTAATATAGAGATTGCAGATTCAATTAAATGGATTTTAATTTGTTTTTTGACTGCTTCAAGCCTGAGCGGTTCAGGTATATTAGTTAAACGAATTACATTAAAAAAACTGAGGCATCTTTCTAATCCTGACGATTACATTTCCAATTTGCTTGTTACAGTGTTTCAAATATTCACTCTGATTGTGCTTCTGGAAGAATCTTTTTCACCTTACTATTTTATATGCATCAGTTTATTGTTTCTGTATCTGCCTATTGGCAAGCTTAAACATTCATTATATTATTTTTCTGCCCGATATCATCTCGGATTCTTTTACGGATGGCGTGGAATCTGGCCTTTAAAAAGCAGAGGGCATATCAAATGAAAAATTTTAATGAAAAACTAAATGAAGCACTTAAGGTTATTTCCGAACCGCAAGACAGTAAACTTGTTACATACCTGAACAGCTGTGTTCATTGCGGACTGTGCGCCGAGAGCTGTTTATATTATCTCGCGACAAAAGACGAAAAATATATTCCCGCATACAAGGTTGACCTCATTTCTTCCATATACCGGCGTTATTGTACATTTACCGGAAAACATTTTCCAAAACTTACTGGTGCTCGTTTGTTAGATGAAGCAATGACAGATGAAATGACAGACCAATTGTTCGGTTCGTGCACATTATGCGGACGATGTACAAAACATTGTTCAATAGGTATAGATATTGCATATCTCGTAAGAGAGGGACGGAAAATGCTTTCAAAGATGGACATTGTTCCTGCAGCCCTTCAATCTACAGTTAATGCTGCGCTCAACTCAGGCAATAATATGTCTATTCCCGAAGAAGAATTCAGAGATACATTATCGTGGATGGGAGATGAACTGAAAGATGAGGTAAACGACCCTCAGGCCTCAATACCGCTCAATGTACCGGATGTAAATATTTTATAT